>NZ_MDGW01000240.1:0-2894 GCF_001712525.1 Shigella sp. FC1661 | reverse complement strand
GCTGACTGGGCGAAGGTGGCGGAATTGGTAGACGCGCTAGCTTCAGGTGTTAGTGTCCTTACGGACGTGGGGGTTCAAGTCCCCCCCCTCGCACCAATTATCTTTACTTCCTTTCTTGTTTCTTCCTTGATTTTTCATCCCTGATTCAAATTCATTATCATCAGCATGATGGCAGCAATAAGCGCCAGGCACGATGGTAGCAAAACGTAATGCCGTAACTGTTTGTGATACAGCATCACCGGCGTCAATACTAATCCCATCAGAATGACAATCCGCCACTGATCCGGCGATAAATCCGCATACATCAGCCCTGCAATCAGCAATCCCGGCAGCAACACTCCCCAGCCACTGCCCAGCGTACGTTGCAACATGGTTTCATCTCTTTCATTGATAATGATAACTAATATCATATGATAATTTTTATCATTTTCAAGCCAGAGAAATCCCTTGCTATCGGGTAAACCTATCGCTAGGATTAGCAATCATTATCATTTAGATTACTATCCCGATTATGGCCTATCGTTCCGCACCGCTCTATGAAGATATCATCTGGCGAACGCATCTCCAGCCGCAGGATGCTGGGCTTGCACAAGCCGTACGTGCGACGATCGCCAAACATCGTGAACATTTGCTCGAGTTTATCCGCCTGGATGAACCCGCTCCGCTTAACGCCATGACGCTGGCGCAATGGTCATCACCGAATGCGCTAAGTTCTCTACTCGCGGTCTATTCCGATCATATCTATCGCAACCAACCAACGATGATCCGCGAGAACAAACCGCTGATCTCACTATGGGCACAATGGTATATCGGCCTGATGGTGCCACCATTAATGCTGGCGCTACTGACGCAGGAAAAGGCATTAGATGTGTCGCCGGAACATTTCCATGCTGAGTTTCACGAAACCGGACGCGTCGCCTGTTTCTGGGTCGATGTGTGTGAAGATAAAAACGCAACACCACATTCGCCGCAGCAGCGAATGGAAACGTTAATCAGCCAGGCGCTGGTTCCGGTTGTGCAGGCACTAGAAGCGACCGGAGAGATCAACGGCAAACTTATCTGGAGTAATACCGGTTATTTGATCAACTGGTATCTCACTGAGATGAAGCAACTGCTCGGCGAGGTGACGGTTGAATCGCTGCGCCATGCCCTCTTTTTTGAGAAAACGCTCACGAACGGTGAAGATAATCCACTCTGGCGTACCGTCGTGCTGCGCGATGGCCTGCTGGTGCGCCGAACCTGCTGCCAGCGTTATCGCTTACCGGATGTGCAGCAATGTGGCGATTGTACGCTGAAATGAAAGCACTGCCGGGGAAGTAAACCCGGCATCATGAGGATTAATAGGGATGCAACACATTACTTGCTTCGCAATGCCGCATACATAACAGAATATCTGCGGCCTCCAACAACCCTGCATCAGAACTGACGCCCAGTTTCGACATCACATTAAATTTATGTGCACGGATCGTTTTGATATTGCGTTTAAGCTGCTCGGCAATTTGTGTCATTGAGTAGCCACGCGACATAAAGCGCAATATTTCTCTCTCCGTCGGGCTTAGCGTCCGGCTTTGGTTAATGTACCACTGATTGTTCAGTCGGTCGGTCGCCTGACGTACACCATTTAATGACAAAAAGAGTTCCTGATGAAAAATCTCCAGCGTTGACGCTTTACTTAATACACCGTCCAGCGGTGATGGCGACAATGAACCAATCAGCCGAGCTTCAATATCATCATCCGCAATAACTAAACGCCGGGTACGCGGAAACTTAATCGCCAGTTCAGTCAGGCAAGATAATCCCTCTCTGCGCTCACTTCTCATGGCAGAAAAAGAAAAATGACCGCCGCAAATGAGATCCGCGACATGGCATCCTGAAATGACTCCTGACTGGTATAGGTATGGAGCTTATAAGGGTTACCCGCAAACTTTCTGAATAAACTCTCAATACCGATACTGCTCATGACGCATTTTTCTATGAGTGCGACATTTCTCTTCTTAATTCGGCTGTGTTCCATTCTGCGGCATCTCCATAAACAGAAGGCAAGTTAAGTTCTCTTGCACCCTGCGCGCTATTTATCCATGCATACATTTCAGCGTTGCTGTGAATTGCCAGTCGACGCATCGCACTGTTTTTTTGGGCGCTGATAGTTTTATTACTTTTCTTAAGCAACGAAACTATCTGGTTGATGCCCCATCCTTTACCTAATAGCCGCAGTACCTTGCGCTCTGAAAGAGTGAGAATGACGGAGCGATAGCTAAAATCATGAGTTTCATTCATTGCCGGAGAGGTCAGCATGGCGCTGATACGCTCTGCGTGCGTATTGCCGGAACGTACGGTCTTGACCAGATTCTCAATGGGTTCAACATCAGACAATAACGTCGCCGTAGGGCACATGAGCAATTCTACTGCCTGGGAATACCAGGAGCGTGACACCATGAAAACCCAGTGAATTTCCCGATATTGTGAGATTAAAGAATAATAATGTTCACAAACAGAACGTGGATCTTCACTTTCACCGGCTAAATCAGCAATGACTAATCCGGAACGACGTAATTGTAATAAGGTAAGGTCCTCCGCAGAGGCGCTGGATATTATTTCATATTCAGGGAAGTGAGTCCTCATGACCTCTTTTAACCCTGCTTGCATAACAGGTATTTTACTGATAACAATTCCATTTTTGCAGCATCCTGGCGGTGATGCTGCCAACTTACTGATTTAGTGTATGATGGTGTTTTTGAGGTGCTCCAGTGGCTTCTGTTTCTATCAGCTGTCCCTCCTGTTCAGCTACTGACGGGGTGGTGCGTAACGGCAAAAGCACTGCCGGACATCAGCGCTATCTCTGCTCTCACTGCCGTAAAACATGGCAACTGCAGTTCACTTACACCGCTTCTCAA
>NZ_MDGW01000239.1:0-2912 GCF_001712525.1 Shigella sp. FC1661 | reverse complement strand
TCAATCATCTGTACTCCAATGACTAGTCTAAAAACTAGTATTAAGACTATCACTTATTTAAGTGATACTGGTTGTCTGGAGATTCAGGGGGCCAGTCTACTCAGCGCATTGAGCGACATAATCTGAATCTGAGACAACATCTGGCAAGGCTGGGACGGAAGTCACTGTCGTTCTCAAAATCGGTGGAGCTGCATGACAAGGTCATCGGGCATTATCTGAACATAAAACACTATCAGTAAGTTGGAGTCATTACCAATTTTTGCACTTTAAATACAATCTCTTTTTATTTATAACTTTTTAGGTTGGGAGAAATCAGGATGGCAGAATCAGGAAATACACTGTTTCTGCCATCTGAATTTAGTAAATAGACACTCTGAACCCAGGATTCAGGAACGACTCGCGCGGAGTGTAATCCAGCGGTTTACCCTGCCAGTCGTGAACGTGCGCTCCGGCAGCTGCGGCCACAGCATGTCCAGCGGCGGTGTCCCAAATATTCGTTGGTCCGAAGCGCGGGTACAGCTGCGCCTGTCCTTCCGCCACCAGGCAGAATTTCAGCGAAGAGCCGATGGACGTGGTCTGATGTTCGCCAAGCTGTTGCAGATACTCTTTCAGCTCCGCATCTGCATGGGAACGGCTGATAACCACCAGCGGCGGGCGCGCATCGCGGACCTGAATCTGCTTGCGCACACCGCACTCTTCTTTCCAGGCCTTGCCTTCTGCCGCGCTGTACATTACGTTCATTACCGGCGCATACACCACACCTAAAATCGGTTTGCCATGGTCAATGAGCGCAATGTTAACGGTGAATTCGCCATTGCGTTTAATAAACTCTTTAGTACCATCCAGCGGGTCTACCAGCCAGTAACGCTGCCAGTGCTGACGGACTTCCCAACCGGGAGGATCTTCTTCAGAAAGGACCGGAATATCCGGTGTCAGCGTACGTAAACCGTCCATGATAACGGTGTGTGCGGCAATATCCGCTGCCGTTACCGGAGAATTGTCCGCTTTGCTGACGACGTCCATCGGTTTCGTCCCGTCGTAGACCTGCATAATGGCATCGCCTGCATTCCGTGCAAGCTGGCATACTTGATCTAACATTTCTCCACCTCGTCTCTGTGAGCGGTGTTAACTTATTGTTTTACTTATACCCTATCGTTAATGAATGCGCCAACTGTGATAGTGTCATCATTTTCAAAGCGTAAAATTGTGGCATTCTTCACTGTTCTATAAGTAAGACGTTTATTCTCCCTTTTCTTTCGTATTCCCGATGATAAAAGGATGTCCCTGATGATTAAGTTTAGCGCAACGCTCCTGGCCACGCTGATTGCCGCCAGTGTGAATGCAGCGACGGTCGATCTGCGTATCATGGAAACCACTGATCTGCATAGCAACATGATGGATTTCGATTATTACAAAGACACCGCCACGGAAAAATTCGGACTGGTACGTACGGCAAGCCTGATTAACGATGCCCGCAATGAAGTGAAAA
This sequence comes from Shigella sp. FC1661, assembly GCF_001712525.1. Taxonomy (NCBI): domain Bacteria; kingdom Pseudomonadati; phylum Pseudomonadota; class Gammaproteobacteria; order Enterobacterales; family Enterobacteriaceae; genus Shigella; species Shigella sp. FC1661. The sequence goes on along the minus strand of NZ_MDGW01000239.1, from coordinate 1,423 downwards.
ACAGCGTACTGGTCGATAACGGCGATTTGATTCAGGGGAGTCCGCTGGCCGATTACATGTCGGCGAAAGGATTAAAAGCAGGTGATGTTCATCCGGTTTATAAGGCGCTGAATACGCTGGATTATACGGTCGGTACACTCGGCAATCATGAATTTAACTACGGTCTGGATTACCTGAAAAATGCGCTGGCGGGAGCGAAATTCCCTTATGTAAATGCCAACGTCATTGACGCCAGAACCAAACAGCCAATGTTTACACCGTATTTAATTAAAGATACCGAAGTGGTCGATAAAGACGGAAAAAAACAGACGCTGAAGATTGGCTATATTGGCGTCGTGCCGCCGCAAATCATGGGCTGGGATAAAGCTAATTTATCCGGAAAAGTGACGGTGAATGATATTACCGAAACCGTGCGCAAATACGTGCCTGAAATGCGCGAGAAAGGTGCCGATGTCGTTGTCGTTCTGGCGCATTCCGGGCTGTCTGCCGATCCGTATAAAGTAATGGCGGAAAACTCAGTTTATTACCTCAGTGAAATTCCGGGCGTTAACGCCATTATGTTTGGCCATGCTCACGCCGTTTTCCCGGGTAAAGATTTTGCTGATATCGAAGAGGCTGATATCACCAAAGGCACGCTGAATGGTGTTCCGGCGGTAATGCCGGGCATGTGGGGCGATCATCTTGGGGTGGTCGACTTACAACTCAGTAATGACAGCGGTAAATGGCAGGTGACGCAGGCGAAAGCGGAAGCACGGCCGATTTACGACATCGCCAATAAAAAATCCCTCGCGGCGGAAGACAGCAAGCTGGTAGAAACACTCAAAGCCGATCACGATGCCACACGCCAGTTCGTCAGCAAGCCAATCGGTAAATCTGCCGACAATATGTATAGCTATCTGGCGCTGGTGCAGGACGATCCGACCGTGCAAGTCGTGAACAACGCGCAAAAAGCGTATGTCGAACATTACATTCAGGGCGATCCGGATCTGGCAAAACTGCCGGTGCTTTCAGCTGCCGCACCGTTTAAAGTTGGTGGTCGCAAAAATGACCCGGCAAGCTATGTGGAGGTGGAATGAAGTGGTCAACAAAAACTGGCCACCGAGTTAGAGTTTTTCCAGTATCGATTTTCCGATTCGTTTGGGGGTAACCCACCGTTATATTCGTGCGGTCTTAGTGCGCTGTAATATCCAACGATATAGTCCGTTATGGCGTGAGCTGCCTCGCTGAAGCTTACGTAACCCACCACCGGCATCCATTCGTTCTTCAGACTCCTGAAGAAGCGTTCCATTGGGCTGTTATCCCAGCAGTTTCCGCGCCGGCTCATACTCTGTCTGATCTGGTATCGCCACAATAACTGCCGGAACTGCCTGCTCGTATAATGACTGCCCTGATCGCTGTGGAACATCACCCCGCCGGGCTTACC
>NZ_MDGW01000238.1:0-2925 GCF_001712525.1 Shigella sp. FC1661 | reverse complement strand
GTCGGGGCTAAATCGCGCAGCGCTGGCTGTTTTACGCGTATGACAGGCTCCGGAAGACGGTTGTTGCGCACGTATTCGGTGAACGCACTATGGCGACGCTGGGGCGTCTTATGAGCTTGCTGTCACCCTTTGACGTGGTGATATGGATGACGGATGGCTGGCCACTGTATGAATCCCGCCTGAAGGGAAAGCTGCACGTAATCAGCAAGCGATATACGCAGCGAATTGAGCGGCATAACCTGAATCTGAGGCAGCACCTGGCACGGCTGGGACGGAAGTCGCTGTCGTTCTCAAAATCGGTGGAGCTGCATGACAAAGTCATCGGGCATTATCTGAACATAAAACACTATCAATAAGTTGGAGTCATTACCGATGAGCCTTTACCAATTTCATGGCGGTGAAAACCATCCACGATTTCCATGGCATTTTTATCCGTATGTGTGACCACAATGGGTTGGGTAAAACCATCTATTTCAATGGATTTTTGCAGCAGTTTTTTTTTCGGGTGGTGCCACGTTGTTTGGGTTGTAATCATTAGGCATAAGTTGGCTGTTTTTAACCCACAGAACGCAATCCACTGGCTCTTCACGAAAGGGGCTAACCTGATGGATCGCCATGCGGATTTCATTAATCGCTTTGATGCGATCATCTTCCGGCAAGCTGGCGAGAAATTGCGTTAAATCCTGCGTTAATCGTTGTTGCATAGTATCCCCCATTCCTGACGTTTTCCTTTTATCCGTTCGTTATAACGCTGATAGTTCTTCGCTTTCGTAGGACTAAATGATAATGCCCGACACCAGTAATCGTTATTGAGTAAAACTTTGCATATCCGCCGCCAGGAGGGGATATCTTTCGCGCCAATGTCCCCTTGCTGGGTTTGTGGAACCTCGATGCCTTTTTTCTGATACCAGTGCAAATAAATGGCGATTTTATTGCGGTAATGCTCAGCTGTTTTTTCCGGCATGCTATTGAGCAGCAATAATGCATATTCTTGCCAGTCTAAATGTTCTGGCTTGAGGATTTTCCGATGCCCATAGAAATGATTGTCATGTCCGGCGTAAATGTCGCCACTTTTTACCCCGCTGACTCGTGCGCACATAGCAGCCCAGCGATCCGGTTCGATAACGTGATAGAGCCATAATCCTTGTCGTTGCTCCGGGCCAAAAGGTTCGCAAATTCGCATATGACGCAGAGGAACGCCTGCCTGATACATTAGGTTATACAGGGGGTTGCAGAGACTTTGATGATTTGCATACCAGGTCCAGATATCAGCCACTTTCCAGTCGTAAATGGGGTAAATGTACCAGCTATGACCGCCTGGTGCGGCCGTAGTCCATGGTTTATCGTCGGCAAAACGTTGTTTATTTAAACTGGCGATGGCGACAAAACGGTTGTAGGACTCATCCGCACGGATGCCGATCATCATTGCCGCCGGACGTTTTTGTGAAAACCATTCGGCAAACTCACGTACAAATTGTTCGAAGGTCATGCCTGGCTGGTAAAAGCAGAAAAAGTCAGGATCGGTTATCGCATCTTGCGGGGGCTGACGCACCCATTCGACATCAGGTTCCCAGCACTGCCATTCGGGTTGGTATTGTGAAAGGGAATTTTGCGTCGTAAGCGGGAGCGCAACCCAGTAAAACTCTTCGATGACATCGGTGTACAACTCGCGCAGGGACTGAACATAGTTAATAGAGCAAGAGAATTGCGCCTCCCAGTCGATAAACAAAACGCAGATTTTTTTGCCCATTTGTCGGGCAAGTTCGGCTGTCAGATACAGCATTAAACCAGAGTCTTTGCCGCCAGAAAATGAGACACAAACGCGGGGTAGGGTGTTGAGTGTCCAGGTAATACGCTCTCGTGCAGCTTCCAGAATATTGAGCGGAAGAGGAATTTTATAAATAGACATCTGAAGACGCTCTCTGAACGTTACAGGGTGAACAGTGAGATAAGACTGTTAATTATAAAGTAAACACTGTAAAGCAGAGTGTTTTATTTTTCATTCGCGCTGTGAATAAATAGATGAAAGTTATAGTAGCTGTCTGTAGTTATATATCAAAAACTCTCATTTAGACGGTCAATAAATCGGGAGAACACCAAATTATTTAAAGAAGATTTATTATAGGAAATGTAAAGCTTTATTGAAGGTAACGGATGTTCTAGTTTTATCTCTTTTAAATTAAGAAAGTCACGGTGGGAGTTATAAAGTTCATAGGGGACTATTCCCAGTAAATCTGTAACTGCAATGCTATTAATTATTGTCAGCAAAGAGGAACCACGAAATGAAATTTTGCGATTCATAAACTTCTCGTCTATTTCCATTTGAATATCATCAACTCCTGCTGATTTGGATATTAATTGGGTGAACTCTTCTGCCATAATTTGTTCATAAGTGCTATTGTCAGTAATTCGCGGATGCTTATTACTACAAATTAGAGGGTAATGACTCCAACTTACTGATAGTGTTTTATGTTCAGATAATGCCCGATGACCTTGTCATGCAGCTCCACCGATTTTGAGAACGACAGTGACTTCCGTCCCAGCCTTGCCAGATGTTGTCTCAGATTCAGATTATGTCGCTCAATGCGCTGAGTGTAACGCTTGCTGATAACGTGCAGCTTTCCCTTCAGGCGTGATTCATACAGCGGCCAGCCATCCGTCATCCATACCACGACCTCAAAGGCCGACAGCAGGCTCAGAAGACGCTCCAGTGTGGCCAGAGTGCGTTCACCGAAGACGTGCGCCACAACCGTCCTCCGTATCCTGTCATACGCGTAAAACAGCCAGCGCTGACGTGATTTAGCACCGACGTAGCCCCACTGTTCGGTAAGCGTGCAGCAAGAACCGTATTGACGGGGATGTGTTATTCAGTCGGCAGTGCTACGCGCCAGGGGAGCAGTTCGCCGACCCGGTTTATCGGCCAGT
>NZ_MDGW01000237.1:0-2977 GCF_001712525.1 Shigella sp. FC1661 | reverse complement strand
TTAATGCCATTTTCAAGAGCAAGTTTTGAGATGGATATCCCGGGTTCACAGGAGGCAGCAACGAGCTGCTGTTTAAATTCGGGAGGATAATTAGGGCAGCCTTTTCGCCTGCCGGGATTCACATTTTTCTGCATATCTGACACTTTGGTTCCCACTACTTATTTGGTGGACACCACTTTGTCTAATTCGTCAGATTCTGACCAGACGGTTCAGGCTGTACGCTTACAAGTAAGCTCAGTACTTCTGTTATTAAAAATGCTGCAGATTAATCACGCCTGATCTCTGTCCCGGTATTTTAGCCCGAGGTATATTCTGAAATATCATTCATCATGACCGGCGTTTATACAAACGCCGGTCATTCGCTAACAGCTTCACCGTTCCTTCCCCCATCCAGGTTCCGCATGAGCGTGTTGTAATGTTCATAAGCGTATTATCGTAAGCTTCCGGGGAACTCATATTGACGCGTTTTTCAGGCGCGCGTCATCGGCGGCGCATACGAACGATCGTGGTTTGATAACGGTTGATTTATTTTGTTGCACAGGGGCGATCGCCAGGCAGGTACCGGAGGCGGGCTCTGAAGTACTGAGTAGGGTGATCGCGTCAGGCCGCGAAGTACTGACTCGGGGATTAATAGCAGGTGATGAGTAAGCGTACAGCGAGGGCCGTATTGACGGGGATGTGTTATTCAGCTGGCAGTGCTATGCGCCACGGAAGCAGTTCGCTGACCCGGTTGACCGGCCAGTCTGCTATGACGCCAAGCACATGGCGAAGGTAGCTTTCTGGATCCACGTCATTCAGTTTGCACGTCCCGATCAGGCTGTACAGTAGCGCTCCCCGCTCACCACCATGGTCAGAGCCGAAGAATAGGAAGTTTTTACGACCCAGACTGACCGCCCGCAAGGCATTTTCAGCGATGTTGTTGTCGATTTCCACCCAGCTATCGTTCGCATAGTACGTCAGTGCCGGCCACTGGTTAAGTGCGTACGCGAACGCCTTCGCCAACTCTGAGTGTCGCGACAGGGTCTTCATCTTTTCCGCAACCAGCTTTCCAGGGATTTCAACAGCGGTTTCGTTTTTCGCTGACACCATGGAGGGAGTGGTTAAAAGAGCAACGAGAAAGTGGTAATTATAACGCCAGCCGGATATGGCGGGAAATGGTGGCCCGGGGATTTACAGGCAGTGAAACCATCGTCAGGGATGCGGTTGCCAAATGGCGTAAAGGCTGGAACCCACCGGTTACTACTGCCGTCAGACTTCCTTCAGTGTCCCGGGTAAGCCGCTGGTTGATGCCCTGGAGAATAACCAGGGATGAAGAAAATTATGCTTCCCGATTTATTAGTCTGATGTGTGAAAAAGAACCTGAGCTGAAAATAGCGCAGCAACTGGCACTCGAGTTCTACCGTATTCTGAAAACCCAAAATAAATCACAGCTAAGCAGTTGGTTCACTCGAGTCCACGAAAGCGGTTCAGCAGAATTTCGGCGCGTGGCGGCGGGGATGCAAGCTGATGCTGCAGCTATATGTGAGGCAATCAGTAGTCGCTGGAGTAATGGTGTTGTCGAAGGTCATGTAAATCGCCTGAAGAAGATGCTGAAACGCCAGATGTATGGTCGAGCAGGATTTGAACTACTCAGGCAGAGGGTAATGAGTCCACTGGCATGAAAATCTCCACCCAGGTTGCGGAAGAGCCACTTTTCATCCGTCGTTGACAGTTATACCGCCAGTCAGAAATATACCGTCGTCAGGGCGTGGAGCTGAGCCGTGCCACACTGGGTCGCTGGACCGGTGCCGTTGCTGAACTGCTGGAGCCGCTGTATGACGTCCTGCGCCAGTATGTGCTGATGCCCGGTAAAGTTCATGCGGATGATATCCCCGTTCCGGTCCAGGAGCCGGGCAGTGGTAAAACAAGAACTGCCCGGCTGTGGGTCTATGTCCGTGATGACCGTAACGCCGGTTCACAGATGCCCCCGGCGGTCTGGTTCGCGTACAGCCCGGACCGGAAAGGTATCCATCCACAGAATCACCTGGCCGGTTACAGCGGTGTGCTTCAGGCAGATGCTTACGGTGGTTACCGGGCGTTATACGAATCCGGCAGAATAACGGAAGCCGCGTGTATGGCCCATGCCCGGAGAAAAATCCACGATGTGCATGCAAGAGTGCCAACCGACATCACCACGGAAGCCCTGCAGCGTATCGGTGAACTGTATACCATCGAGGCAGAAGTCCGGGGATGTTCAGCAGAACAGCGTCTGGCGGCAAGAAAAGCAAGAGCCGCGCCACTGATGCAGTCACTGTATGACCGGATACAGCAACAGATGAAAACACTGTCGCGTCACTCGGATACGGCAAAAGCGTTCGCATACCTACTGAAACAGTGGAAGGCCCTGAACGTGTACTGCAGTAATGGCTGGGTGGAAATCGACAACAACATCGCAGAGAACGCCTTACGGGGAGTGGCCGTAGGCCGGAAAAACTGGCTCTTCGCGGGTTCCGACAGCGGTGGCGAACATGCGGTGGTGTTGTACTCGCTGATCGGCACATGCCGTCTGAACAATGTAGAGCCAGAAAAATGGCTGCGTTACGTTATTGAGCATCTCCAGGACTGGCCGGCAAACCGGGTACGCGATCTGTTGCCCTGGAATGAGGTGTACTGGCAATAGCGGACACTACCATTTGTTCTTTTTTTAAGCAGCCATCTGATGATATTTTTCCCTGAAGGCTGCCGGGGAGATATTCCCCAGACGAGAGTGACGACGCTGACGATTGTAGAAAATCTCAATGTATTCCCGTATTACTGAGATGGCTTCATCCCGGTTATTAAAACGATAGTGGCTCAGGCTCTCATTTTTCAGCGTTCCCCAGAAGCTTTCCATCGGAGCGTTGTCGTAACAGTGACCTTTACGCGACATTGATGTTTTCAGACCAGACTGCTCCTGTATGACCCGGTAATCGTATGCGCAGTACTGTGAACCTCGATC
>NZ_MDGW01000236.1:0-3010 GCF_001712525.1 Shigella sp. FC1661 | reverse complement strand
TAGCTGAACAGGAGGGACAGCTGATAGAAACAGAAGCCACTGGAGCACCTCAAAAACACCATCATACACTAAATCAGTAAGTTGGCAGCATCACCTAAATTTTTATCCCCACGTTAGAGTTTGAAGTTACGACCATTGAATTGTCCGTATTGGGTTCGGTAGCATAAAAAGACGTACTGATATCATCGGTATTCAGTATCCCCAGGTTTTCACACTCAATAGTGACCGTTTTAGTAATTTTATGTGTTGTTACCGCACTTCCAACAACAGATGAAAAATCTGCAGCTGGTATTTCTTTAAAATCAAAATAAACTGGCTGTAAATTATTTATTTCGCAACTTTGCGGAGCTGTAATATCGCCCCGAATATAAACATCAGCCATCGGCTGTGAGTAATCCACCGGGGTGTCACGGCTAATTGTTCCATACAATGTCACTATCTTTGTTTCAGGAATAATCAATTTTCCTGCAAATGTCTTCTTGATATAAAAATATACTATCGCTTTAGCCCCACTAGATATACTTAAAGGTTCAATGCGGTTGCAATTGTACTTTGTATTACCAGACGGGTTGTTAGCATGATATTCAAAAGGTGCATTCACATACCCAACCCCAAGAATATCTATAGCAATCCCAACATCAAGGTTCGGATTAAGATCATAATAATTAATATTAGAGTGAACCCCAGCATAAGTTAATGCCTGGTTTATTTTTGACGTATAATAGATATAGGGGAATTCTCCTACGTTACCAGTATCACAATGACAGCGTCCAGGATATGAGGATCCATTAGTTACAGTGGTGTTAAATGTCGTTCCAACCTTATTTTCGTTCGCGGTAATAAGATATCCCGAGAAATCAAGCGTACTGTGAAATACGCCATTATCAGGGGTACAGATACCTTTAGGAGCTGCAAGTGCTACACTACTTAACGAGAGCATAAACACAGCAAAGCACCACTGTTTGATATACTTGTTCATAAAAATCCTTTTAATGACATGTCACACCCTGTTCAATTAATCCGCTCTCACTTTCTGGTGTCGAAAGTGAATAATTGAAGATGCATTTTGTTGAGGCGTTTTCTCCCCAGGATAACGTAACCTGTCCTTTTTCTGGTAGACCAGAAAGATAAAGTTCGCCACGGTCACCGACAATTCCTGAATCTGCCAAACTTGCATCTTGTATCGCAGCAATGGCTCCAAAAGGTACCGGTTTACCATTTGCATTTAACACTCTGAAGAGAACGCGATAACCCACATGAGTCACAAACTCCGCTTTAACCACTGCACCACGCGTGGGAACCATCGTAACGACGGTATTATCAAGTTCTATATTCGACTTCGAGAAATAGTTATCGCTGATTGCTACCCGATTTTCATCATAAGGGTTTAGCTGTGTCTTGACCGTATAGCCGCGCCAGTCCGTCGCAGCACCGCGCATATTATCTATTTCTAACCCGGCGGCCCCAGGTGCTTTAACAAGAGCAATAGTTTCACCTAACTCCTGACTTAACGTTACCCCTTCGCTGTGTGCCAGAATTCCCCCTCTGATACCATAATTCAGCCTCTGGGAATTTTGGCTGTAGTTATAGCTGCCGTTCACCGTGCCATAAGAGCCATCATAGGTCAGGGACATATTACCGCCAACCTCATCATCATGACTGTTATAGGACTGCATTAAATTCCATGAAAGGTTATTTCTTTCCAGCGCCGTACCGCTGAGTCCGAGTTGATGTGAGCTACCGGAATTATCGTTTTGCGAAACAGAATAGGTGGCGTAACTATTACCCCACCAGCCCGATAAAGGAACAGATAAAGAGAGCATGTAGATCTGCTCACTGGTGTTATCACTGGCATGGTTGTTCCCCGTCCCCTGTCTGGCAGTATTGGAATAACTCCAGGAGACGTTCCACGAGAGACGCTTCCAGCTACTGCTGTAGCCAAATTGCATTAATCGTTCGACATCATCGGTATGCCAGTATTGTTGCCGGCTTAATGTCAGGTATAAATTGCCATAATCTCTCCCCAACGACTGCGTTAGCGTTCCCTCCACGCGACTACGTCGGTTACCTGTTTCCCAAAAGTCTTCAGGGCTGTTGCGCCGCGATGCCCACTCATTGAGGGTATAGTAGCCCTCGGTGGAGTAACGATAGCCAACCAGGCGCAAGCTAGTGTCTGTGTCGTCAAATCGTTTTGAATAGAGAAAGCGATATGACTGACCCGTTTCTGTATCATCATGGCTAAAATTCGCACGAGCATGTGTCACATCGAAAGAAATTGCGCCCAAAGCGCCAAGATCTTTACCGACACCCAGAGCTGCAGAACCATAATTTTCAGCAGCCTGCATACCTCCATATAAAGTGATCCCGTGGGAAAAACCATGAAGTATTTGCGCCTGAAGGACGTCCGGTGTAAATCCGTCTTCATCGCGCAATTCACCCACGCTGACATCAACATCTGTCTGACCTTCACGTTTAAGAATCGCCAATGAAGCATAAGGTTGGGTGAATCGTTGTTCGCTACCGTCTTCTTCTTTGATGGTTACGTCCAAATCGCCACCTGTACTGGCGGTGTTGAGATCGGTGATCTCAAAAGCACCTTCTGGAACGGCAGACTGATAAATCACGTAGCCATTCTGCCGAATGATGACGGTGGCGTTGGACTTTGCAATCCCACGAACCACAGGAGCAAAGCCATTCTGGCTGGCGGGTAGCATATCGTTATCAGTATACAAACGCGCGCCGCGAATTTGCGTACTGTCGAAAATATCGCTCGCCGTCCACGTATCACCAATCATAATCTGGCTTCTTAACGCGGCAATATCGCGCTGTATCCAGGTACTAATGGAGTTGTATTCCGCACGGCCATCGCTGGTGTTTAAAGTACTGTAATTACGTAGCCGCCACGGTCCAATAGTAAGCGTGCAGCAAGAACCGTATTGACGGGGATGTGTTATTCAGTCGGCAGTGCTACGCGCCAGGGGAGCAGTTCGCCGACCCGGTTTATCGGCCA
>NZ_MDGW01000235.1:0-3052 GCF_001712525.1 Shigella sp. FC1661 | reverse complement strand
GTTCGTCCATTTCCGCGCAGACGATGACGTCACTGCCCGGCTGTATGCGCGAGGTTACCGACTGCGGCCTGAGTTTTTTAAGTGACGTAAAATCGTGTTGAGGCTAACGCCCATAATGCGTGCAGTTGCCCGGCATCCAACGCCATTCATGGCCATATCAATAATTTTCTGGTGCGTACCGGGTTGAGAAGCGGTGTAAGTGAACTGCAGTTGCCATGTTTTACGGCAGTGAGAGCAGAGATAGCGCTGATGTCCGGCAGTGCTTTTGCCGTTACGCACCACCCCGTCAGTAGCTGAACAGGAGGGACAGCTGATAGAAACAGAAGCCACTGGAGCACCTCAAAAACACCATCATACACTAAATCAGTAAGTTGGCAGCATCACCTAAAACACTATCAATAAGTTGGAGTCATTACCCCCTTATCGTAACACTCATATTGGTATTAACGATTTTACTGAGTATCAATTAACACAAGAAAATAAAATAGAGCGAGTTTTCAATCCGCATGACTTTAAAAAAGACAATTTTTAGAAATAAGCCGGATAAAAAAATAGCTTTATCCGGCACTCATATTACAACCAGTTCTTCCGCTTAAAGTACAGATACGGTGCCAGGCCCGCGAGGATCATAAAGATAATCGCGCCAGGGTAGCCGAAGCTCCACTTCAGTTCTGGCATAAACTCAAAGTTCATGCCATAGCTGGAAGCAACGAGCGTCGGCGGCAGGAATACCACGGATACCACCGAGAAGATTTTGATGATGCGGTTCTGCTCGATGTTGATAAAACCCATCGCCGCCTGCATCAGGAAGTTCACCTTCTGGAACAGAGATTCGTTATGCGGCAGCAGGGATTCGATATCTCGCAGGATTTCACGCGCCTGCTCCAGTTGTCCACCCGGTAAGCGTGCTTTACGTACCAGGAAGTTGAGCGCGCGCTGGGTATCCATCAGACACAGGCGTACTTTCCAGCCGATATCTTCCAGTTCCGCCAGCGTGGAGAGCGCCTCATCGTACTCATCGCCCTGATGCCCTTCCATAATCACCCGGCTCAACTGCTCCAGGTCGCTATAGATATTTTCAATTTCATCTGCCAACTGTTCGATTTTGGTTTCGAACAGATCCAGCAGCAGCTCGTAGGCGTTACCGTCTACCATCGACTGGCTACGGGCACGCATACGATACAGACGAAAAGCGGGCAGTTCACGCTCACGCAGAGTAAACAGACGACCATCACGGATGGTAAATGCCACAGTGGAGTTACCGGCGTGATCTTCCGCATCTTCAAAGAAGAAGAAGGAGTGAATATGCAGGCCGTCGTCGTCTTCAAAGAAACGTGCCGATGCTTCGATGTCTTCCAGTTCCGGGCGGGTTGCCAGGCTCTGGCCAAGTTCAGATTGTACACGCAGTCGCTCGTCGTCGTCCGGTTCGACAAGATCAATCCATACTGCATTTACAAGGGGTTGTGACTCTTCAACTTCCAGCCGGGTCAGTCGGTTATTTTCCAGTTGAAATGCGCTCAGCATGACCGGGACTCCCAATGCTTAAAATATCGGACAGTTCGGTGGGCACACAGAAACAAATTGGGTTTCAGACCATTAAACAGCCTGACTCAGCGCGACGGGAAAAATTGAGGTCGCTGACAACCGCTAAGGCTATCAGCAAAAAGGGATAGCCTTAGGAGTTGATCCTGGATGACAGGATAGTGAGCCAGTATCTACTGGGTGTGTCCAAGGCGAATGTCCTCTTAGAATGATCGTGCGCGCATGTTACGCCAGCAAAATTTTGCCGTCAACACGCAACAGAACACCACAGAACAATAGTTGAACTTCGCGCTTTTTGGTACTCGTCAAGGTCGCTAACAGGATAAAAAAATCCCACATCCAGGACCTATAATGGCGCATCGGCTACTCATTGGTAAAGGAATGATCACCTTGAATCTCAAACGGATTTTTCTCACCCTCACCTTACTTCCCTTGTTTTCTGTTGCCGCTGATGATTGCGCACTCTCAGATCCGACGCTGACCGTACAGGCGTATACCGTTAATCCTCAAACAGAGCGGGTGAAAATGTACTGGCAAAAAGCCAATGGCGAAGCGTGGGGAACGTTACATGCTCTGCTGGCGGATATTAATAGTCAGGGTCAGGTGCAGATGGCGATGAACGGCGGCATCTATGATGAAAGCTATGCGCCGCTCGGTTTGTACATCGAAAACGGTCAGCAGAAGGTGGCGTTAAATCTCGCTTCAGGTGAAGGGAATTTCTTTATCCGTCCTGGCGGCGTGTTTTATGTCGCGGGAGATAAAGTCGGCATCATTCGTCTGGATGCCTTTAAAACCAGTAAAGAGATTCAGTTTGCGGTGCAGTCAGGGCCAATGTTATTAGAAAACGGCGTAATTAATCCACGCATTCACCCGAATGTTGCCTCGCGTAAAATTCGTAACGGTGTAGGGATTAATAAACAAAGGAACGCCGTGTTTTTGTTGAGCCAGCAGGCGACAAATTTTTATGATTTTGCCTGTTATGCCAAAGCGAAACTGAACGTTGAGCAGTTGCTTTATCTTGATGGCACAATTTCACATATGTATATGAAAGGCGGGGCAATCCCGTGGCAACGCTATCCTTTTGTCACCATGATTTCCGTCGAGCGGAAAGGTTAAGCATTGTACACTCGAGGAGGCCAGACAAACTGGGACTGGCTACACAGCTGGAAAATCATCAGATAAATGAAGGGAAACAAAAATGGGTGATGCTGCCAACTTACTGATTTAGTGTATGATGGTGTTTTTGAGGTGCTCCAGTGGCTTCTGTTTCTATCAGCTGTCCCTCCTGTTCAGCTACTGACGGGGTGGTGCGTAACGGCAAAAGCACTGCCGGACATCAGCGCTATCTCTGCTCTCACTGCCGTAAAACATGGCAACTGCAGTTCACTTACACCGCTTCTCAACCCGGTACGCACCAGAAAATTATTGATATGGCCATGAATGGCGTTGGATGCCGGGCAACTGCACGCATTATGGGCGTTAGCCTCAACACGATTTTACGTCACTTAAA
>NZ_MDGW01000234.1:0-3084 GCF_001712525.1 Shigella sp. FC1661 | reverse complement strand
GGCAACGAGAGATGAGTTCGGGGTCGAGGTAATCCCCCAGAGAAGTCAGTGGGTTACGCAGAGAATCGTAACGGGATACCAGATCAAGAGCCTGTCCAATGTGCATAAAAAAATCCGGAAACAAGTGAGCGTTTCCGGATTCTTACACAGCCACTGGATCGGTCAACTGATCCTTAACTGATCGGCATTACTCCGCCCGGAGAGGGTTAGTAGTTCCAGCGATAACGCTGCAAGTCGATTTGCCCGCTTCCCGATACCATCACACCTTCTGCCAGTAATGCCTGTCGCTGACGCTGTAAATCCGGTCCGGTTAGCGAAATTGTGCCGTGGCGATTAACCACCCGGTGCCAGGGTAAGGTGCTGCCTTCAGGGAGACGCTTTAACACACCGCCCACCTGGCGCGCGGCGCGGGGCGATCCCGCCAGTTTCGCCACATCACCGTAAGTGGTGACATAGCCTTCGGGAATAGCGGCGACGATTTGCCAGACGCGTTGGGGAAATGAATCTTCTTTTTCCATCTTTTCTTCCTGAGGTAATTTTTCAGCATAATCTGGAAAAACGCCCGAGTGAAGTCGCATTGCGCAAGAAACCAGCATCTGGCACGCGATGGGTTGCAATTAGCCGGGGCAGCAGTGATAATGCGCCTGCGCGTTGGTTCTCAACGCTCTCAATGGGGGCTCTGTTGGTTCTCCCGCAACGCTACTCTGTTTACCAGGTCAGGTCCGGAAGGAAGCAGCCAAGGCAGATGACGCGTGTGCCGGGATGTAGCTGGCAGGGCCCCCACCCATTTCTGCCTCCCACCGTTTCGTCAAAAAAAACCAACATGGCTAAACTTTAACCACAACTGACGTCGCAAGAATTGTCTGGCTGCGCAGTACGCTTCGGAGGTATGTCTGATGAAGTATGTTGATGGTTTTGTGGTTGCCGTTCCTGCCGATAAAAAGGATGCCTATCGGGAAATGGCCGCTAAGGCTGCGCCATTGTTTAAAGAGTTTGGCGCGCTTCGTATTGTCGAATGCTGGGCCAGCGATGTACCGGATGGCAAAGTGACCGATTTTCGTATGGCGGTGAAAGCGGAAGAGAATGAAGAGGTTGTCTTTAGCTGGATTGAATACCCTTCAAAAGAGGTCCGCGACGCTGCTAATCAAAAGATGATGTCGGACCCACGGATGAAAGAGTTCGGCGAGTCCATGCCGTTTGACGGCAAGCGAATGATCTATGGCGGATTCGAGTCAATCATCGACGAATAGGTAGCGTGACGGGCTGTGCGGCGTGCCGTCAGCCCAAAAATTCACAAATGTTGCTCGGCCCAGCGTAAGAAATCTTCTTTCGGTAATGCCTTGCTGTAGAGCCAGCCCTGACCGTAGTGCACGCCATGCTGGCGTAGCCACTCTTCTTGTTTACTGGTTTCGATTCCCTCCGCTACCATTTTCAGTTTCAGTGTTTTTGCCATTTCGATGATATGCGGCGTGACATTTTTATATTCCAGCGCATCAACGAAAGATTTATCGATCTTCAGAATGTCGACATCCAGATCCTGTAAATAACTTAAACTTGAATATCCCGTACCAAAATCATCAAGATAAATTTCATGGCCCGCCTCCCGGTAGCGAGAAATTATCGGGGCGCTGGTTTTCGGATCGGCAAACTCGCGTTCAGTGAGTTCAAGCGCGATCTGTCTGGGATTAACCTGATAGTGATTGATCATTTCACGCAGCAATTGCGGGATTTTTTCCGAGGTGAGCACGGTGGATTCAAGATTGATCGAAATATGCTGCTGTGGATGCTGACGCAGCCAGTCGCCCATATCTTCAAAGACGCTTCTTATAATCAGTAGCGTCAATGGCTCAGAAAGGCCTGTTTGCTGTGCCAGCGGAATAAAACTATCTGGTGACAACCAACTACCGTCTGTCTGCGGCCAGCGCGCCAGTGCCTCAGCACCGACAATTTTGCCATTGGCTAAGGAGACAATCGGCTGATAGTGCACGCAAATATCACGATTTTCGATAGCATCCTGCAGCCGATGATGCGGTGACTGGATACGGCGCAAAATACGCAGCACAAACATCGCTGCCAGCAGGCCAATCACCAACCCGAGCGGTAACCAAATAAAGACTTGCCGATGCCAGCCTTTCTGCAACATTTTCGTTGAAGCCCAGGTGATGATCGAAATATTCATCTCCGGGAAGGGCAGGATATCGTAAATGATTCCATTATTTTCGATATGCTCACCGGGTGTTTTTTGTAGCCTGGTAATAATTCCCTGAGCAATTTCATCGCTGCTGGTTATGACAACGTTATGGGCATTGCCAATAATGGCGGCATCAATTTGCCATGAGCTATAGGGAATGACATCAATAAAGGAAGCGGGGTCGATCATGACGACATAATGTGCCGTTCCCATGGCGACCATGTAACGGATAATGCCTAAATCGTTATGCGATGTTAACCAGACACGATAACCATCTTTCGAAATTTTACCTGGCTCGGGGAAGGTATCGGGCGGACTTTCATGCTCCAGAGACGAACACTGGGGAATGTTGTTATCGATATAAACCACTTCCTGAATATAGCGATAACTGTAAGATACCCGACGCATTTCCATGAGATGGGCTTCGCTACAGGCAGCGCCTTGCCATCTTTCCAGCTCTTGCAGCGCATCTTTCCCTTGTGTCGCCACCTTATTGGCCCGAATAGCGACGCGGGAGGAATAGGTATCCAGCTCTTCAATAAACGATGTTTCTACCTGCTGATGGGCCAGCCAGATGCTTAAGCCGACAGGCAGCATGGATTTGCCCCTATATTTCCAGACATCTGTTATCACTTAACCCATTACAAGCCCGCTGCCGCAGATATTCCCGTGGCGAGCGATAACCCAGCGCACTATGCGGATGCCATTCGTTATAATGCTCGAACGCCTCTGCAAGGTTCTTTGCTGCCGTTAACCCGTCTGGTTTGGGCATGATACTGATGTAGTCACGCTTTATCGTTTTCACGAAGCTCTCTGCTATTCCGTTACTCTCCGGACTCCGCACCGCCGTGTTCTTCGGTTCAAGTCCCAACATCCGGGCGAACTGGCGTGTT
>NZ_MDGW01000244.1:0-29920 GCF_001712525.1 Shigella sp. FC1661 | reverse complement strand
GTACCGGGCTGAGAGGCGGTGTAAGTGAACTGTAGTTGCCATGTTTTACGGCAATGAGAGCAGAGATAGCGCTGATGTCCGGCAGTGCTTTTGCCGTTACGCACCACGCCTTCAGTAGCGGAGCAGGAAGGACATCTGATGGAAATGGAAGCCACGCAAGCACCTTAAAATCACCATCATACACTAAATCAGTAAGTTGGCAGCATTACCTGCAAATTGAAGAAAGCTCTGATGATGGTGATGAATATGACTATTCACCCGCAAAAGAAGAGTGGGTAATTACCGCAGCGAACGCGAAACCGCAATGCGATATTATTCATGAAGTCTGGCAGAGCAGGGCTGTTATCCGCTATGACATGGCAGTGCCGCTCAATTTGTCAGAACGCAGCGCCCGGCAATCCACTGGCAGAGTAGGGGTGGTGTTGGTTGTCACTCTTAGTCATAACAGCAGGCGTATTGATGTGGATATCAACCTTGATAACCAGGCTGACGATCATCGCCTTCGTGTCCTGGTCCCTACACCTTTTAACACCGACAGTGTTCTGGCAGATACGCAGTTTGGTTCGCTAACGCGCCCCGTGAACGACAGTGCAATGAACAACTGGCAGCAAGAAGGCTGGAAAGAAGCGCCGGTTCCGGTATGGAATATGCTCAACTATGTTGCCTTACAGGAAGGGCGTAACGGCATGGCTGTCTTTAGCGAAGGGTTACGTGAATTTGAAGTCATCGGTGAAGAGAAGAAAACCTTTGCCATTACGTTGCTGCGTGGCGTGGGCTTACTGGGCAAAGAAGATCTGCTTTTAAGGCCTGGGCGGCCTTCGGGAATTAAAATGCCAGTCCCGGACTCACAACTACGTGGTCTGCTTTCTTGTCGCCTAAGTTTATTGAGTTATACCGGTACGCCAACCGCCGCTGGTGTAGCTCAGCAGGCGCGAGCATGGCTGACTCCAGTACAGTGTTACAACAAAATCCCATGGGATGCGATGAAGCTCAACAAAGCCGGATTCAACGTGCCGGAAAGTTATAGTTTGTTGAAAATGCCCCCAGTGGGATGCCTGATAAGCGCACTTAAGAAAGCTGAAGACCGACAAGAAGTGATTTTACGGCTGTTTAATCCGGCTGAATCAGCAACCTGTGATGCGACTGTTGCTTTCAGTCGCGAGGTGATTTCTTGCTCAGAAACGATGATGGATGAACACATTACCACCGAGGAAAATCAAGGTTCAAATCTATCGGGGCCTTTTTTACCCGGCCAGTCACGGACGTTCAGTTACCGGCTTGCCTGAATAGCAATCAAACCGAAGCCACATATGCGCGGCCAGATTGTTGACAAAGGGCGCTTTGTTCATGCCGGATACGGCATGAACGCTTTATTCGGTCTACAAAAGCAGGCAAATTCAATATATTGCAGAGATGATGTAGACACTGGCAAGCGTAGCGCATCAGGTAATTTTGCGTTTATCTTCACTCTCAAGCCACGTATATGTGGCTTTATTTTTAACAAAATAATAACCCTGGGTGAGTTAATTATAATATAATTATAAGTTAATTAAATGTTAACATCGGCGGGGGTGGATTTATGCCTTTATTAGTAATCCTGAAACTCTGCGTCGTATTAGCCAGTGACCAAAAAAAGAATTAAGGTCAACCGTGCTGTTTTTGCTTCGTCTCTTTTTATCTTTAATTGCCAACCGAAACTAATTTCAGCCTTATAACTCACACATTTTAAACATAAATGTCACTAAAGTTACCTTATTGAAACATGATTAACATAATTTGTAGGAATTGATATTTATCAATGTATAAGTCTTGGAAATGGGCATCAAAAAGAGATAAATTGTTCTCGATCAAATTGGCTGAAAGGCGGTAATTTAGCTATAAATTGATCACCGTCGAAAAATGCAAATTTGCTTCAACAAAAACCTGTTTATTGTAAGGATTTTGCGGCGTAATATATACGTGGGATCAATTTGAGTTTTTATTAACATGTTTGCAACCTTTCTTTACGCCGTTTTTGTGTGCATTCACATGGTATGATGAAAGTGTTCAAACAAATTTCTATTGGGGCATGCGTGTGACCCTTTCTAACGGGGTTCACTCTCGGAGTCTTCATGCGATGAGCAAGGAGTCATGATGTTAGATATAGTCGAACTGTCGCGCTTACAGTTTGCCTTGACCGCGATGTACCACTTCCTTTTTGTGCCACTGACGCTCGGTATGGCGTTCCTGCTGGCCATTATGGAAACGGTCTACGTCCTCTCCGGCAAACAGATTTATAAAGATATGACCAAGTTCTGGGGCAAGTTGTTTGGTATCAACTTCGCTCTGGGTGTGGCTACCGGTCTGACCATGGAGTTCCAGTTCGGGACTAACTGGTCTTACTATTCCCACTATGTAGGGGATATCTTCGGTGCGCCGCTGGCAATCGAAGGTCTGATGGCCTTCTTCCTCGAATCCACCTTTGTAGGTCTGTTCTTCTTCGGTTGGGATCGTCTGGGTAAAGTTCAGCATATGTGTGTCACCTGGCTGGTGGCGCTCGGTTCAAACCTGTCCGCACTGTGGATTCTGGTTGCGAACGGCTGGATGCAAAACCCAATCGCGTCCGATTTCAACTTTGAAACTATGCGTATGGAGATGGTGAGCTTCTCCGAGCTGGTGCTTAACCCGGTTGCTCAGGTGAAATTCGTTCACACTGTAGCGTCTGGTTATGTGACTGGCGCGATGTTCATCCTCGGTATCAGCGCATGGTATATGCTGAAAGGTCGTGACTTCGCCTTCGCTAAACGCTCCTTTGCTATCGCTGCCAGCTTCGGTATGGCTGCTGTTCTGTCTGTTATTGTTCTGGGTGATGAATCCGGCTACGAAATGGGCGACGTGCAGAAAACCAAACTGGCTGCTATTGAAGCCGAGTGGGAAACGCAACCTGCGCCTGCTGCCTTTACTCTGTTCGGCATTCCTGATCAGGAAGAGGAGACGAACAAATTTGCGATTCAGATCCCTTACGCACTGGGCATCATTGCAACGCGTTCCGTGGATACCCCGGTTATCGGCCTGAAAGAGCTGATGGTGCAGCATGAAGAACGCATTCGTAACGGGATGAAGGCGTACTCTCTGCTCGAACAACTGCGTTCTGGTTCTACCGACCAGGCGGTTCGTGACCAGTTCAATAGCATGAAGAAAGACCTCGGTTACGGTCTGCTGCTGAAACGCTATACGCCAAACGTGGCTGATGCGACTGAAGCGCAGATTCAACAGGCAACCAAAGACTCCATTCCGCGTGTAGCGCCGCTGTACTTCGCGTTCCGTATTATGGTGGCGTGTGGCTTCCTGCTGCTGGCAATCATCGCGCTCTCTTTCTGGAGTGTCATCCGCAACCGCATTGGCGAGAAAAAATGGCTGCTGCGCGCCGCGCTGTACGGTATTCCGCTGCCGTGGATTGCTGTAGAAGCGGGCTGGTTCGTGGCTGAATATGGCCGCCAACCGTGGGCTATCGGTGAAGTGCTGCCGACAGCTGTGGCGAATTCGTCACTGACCGCAGGCGATCTCATCTTCTCAATGGTGCTGATTTGCGGCCTGTATACCCTGTTCCTGGTGGCAGAATTGTTCTTAATGTTCAAATTTGCACGCCTCGGCCCAAGCAGCCTGAAAACCGGTCGCTATCACTTTGAGCAGTCTTCCACGACTACTCAGCCGGCACGCTAAGACAGGAGTCGTCAAATGATCGATTATGAAGTATTGCGTTTTATCTGGTGGCTGCTGGTTGGCGTTCTGCTGATTGGTTTTGCAGTCACTGACGGTTTCGACATGGGGGTGGGCATGCTCACCCGTTTCCTCGGTCGTAACGACACCGAGCGTCGAATTATGATTAACTCCATTGCACCACACTGGGACGGTAACCAGGTTTGGCTGATCACCGCGGGCGGCGCACTCTTTGCTGCCTGGCCGATGGTCTATGCCGCTGCGTTCTCCGGCTTCTATGTGGCGATGATCCTCGTGCTGGCGTCTTTGTTCTTCCGTCCGGTCGGTTTTGACTACCGCTCCAAGATTGAAGAAACCCGCTGGCGTAACATGTGGGACTGGGGCATCTTCATTGGTAGCTTCGTTCCGCCGCTGGTAATTGGTGTTGCGTTCGGTAACCTGTTGCAGGGCGTACCGTTCAACGTTGATGAATATCTGCGTCTGTACTACACCGGTAACTTCTTCCAGTTGCTTAACCCGTTCGGCCTGCTGGCAGGCGTGGTGAGCGTAGGGATGATCATTACTCAGGGCGCAACCTATCTGCAAATGCGTACCGTGGGTGAACTGCACCTGCGTACCCGTGCAACGGCTCAGGTGGCTGCGCTGGTGACACTGGTCTGTTTCGCACTGGCTGGCGTATGGGTGATGTACGGTATCGATGGTTATGTCGTGAAATCGACAATGGACCATTACGCAGCCTCTAACCCACTGAATAAAGAAGTGGTTCGTGAAGCTGGCGCATGGCTGGTTAACTTCAACAACACGCCAATTCTGTGGGCTATTCCGGCACTGGGTGTGGTTCTGCCGCTGCTGACCATCCTGACTGCACGTATGGATAAAGCCGCGTGGGCGTTTGTGTTCTCCTCCCTGACGCTGGCCTGCATCATCCTGACAGCCGGTATCGCAATGTTCCCGTTTGTGATGCCGTCCAGCACCATGATGAACGCAAGTCTGACAATGTGGGATGCAACTTCCAGCCAGCTGACGCTTAACGTCATGACCTGGGTTGCGGTGGTTCTGGTACCGATCATTCTGCTCTACACCGCCTGGTGTTACTGGAAAATGTTCGGTCGTATCACCAAAGAAGATATTGAACGTAACACCCACTCTCTGTACTAAGTAAGGAGCTAAAAATGTGGTATTTCGCATGGATTCTGGGAACGCTTCTTGCCTGTTCGTTTGGGGTAATCACCGCGCTGGCGCTTGAACACGTCGAATCAGGCAAAGCCGGTCAAGAAGACATCTGATGAGTAAGATTATCGCGACCTTGTATGCGGTAATGGACAAGCGCCCCCTGCGGGCGCTTTCCTTCGTGATGGCGCTTCTGTTAGCAGGATGTATGTTTTGGGACCCATCTCGTTTTGCCGCGAAGACCAGTGAACTGGAAATCTGGCATGGTTTATTGCTGATGTGGGCCGTCTGTGCTGGTGTGATTCACGGCGTGGGCTTTCGTCCGCAGAAGGTTCTTTGGCAAGGGATTTTTTGCCCATTGCTTGCCGATATTGTTCTCATTATCGGGCTGATTTTCTTCTTCTTTTAAATCAGAATTCTCTTTAAAAAATTATGGGCCGCTCCAGGCCCATAAATTTTTACGCTCCCTTAACTTGCCCTCATTCCCAAACCTCAATCGCGCGCGTATAGTAGCAGCGTTTAAAAGCTCTAACTTTTGTTGCATTACCGGGATGTAAAGTGAATACAACGCTGTTTCGATGGCTGGTTCGCGTCTACTATGAAGATACCGATGCCGGTGGTGTGGTGTACCACGCCAGTTACGTCGCTTTTTATGAAAGAGCACGCACAGAGATGCTGCGTCATCATCACTTCAGTCAGCAGGCGCTGATGGCTGAACGCGTTGCCTTTGTGGTACGTAAAATGACGGTGGAATATTACGCACCTGCGCGGCTCGACGATATGCTCGAAATACAGACTGAAATAACATCAATGCGTGGCACCTCTTTGGTTTTCACGCAACGTATTGTCAACGCCGAGAATACTTTGCTGAATGAAGCAGAGGTTCTGGTTGTTTGCGTTGACCCACTCAAAATGAAGCCTCGTGCGCTTCCCAAGTCTATTGTCGCGGAGTTTAAGCAGTGACTGACATGAATATCCTTGATTTGTTCCTGAAGGCTAGCCTTCTGGTTAAACTTATCATGTTGATTTTGATTGGTTTTTCAATCGCATCCTGGGCCATTATTATCCAGCGGACCCGTATTCTTAACGCAGCGGCGCGCGAAGCCGAAGCGTTTGAAGATAAATTCTGGTCTGGAATCGAACTCTCTCGCCTCTATCAAGAGAGTCAGGGGAAACGGGATAATCTGACTGGTTCGGAACAAATATTTTACAGCGGGTTCAAAGAGTTTGTGCGCCTGCATCGTGCCAATAGCCATGCGCCGGAAGCCGTAGTGGAAGGGGCGTCGCGTGCTATGCGTATCTCCATGAACCGTGAACTTGAAAATCTGGAAACGCACATTCCGTTCCTCGGTACGGTTGGCTCCATCAGCCCGTATATTGGTCTGTTTGGTACGGTCTGGGGGATCATGCACGCCTTTATCGCCCTCGGGGCGGTAAAACAAGCAACACTGCAAATGGTTGCGCCCGGTATCGCAGAAGCGTTGATTGCGACTGCAATTGGTCTGTTTGCCGCTATCCCGGCAGTTATGGCCTACAACCGCCTCAACCAGCGCGTAAACAAACTGGAACTGAATTACGACAACTTTATGGAAGAGTTTACCGCGATTCTGCACCGCCAGGCGTTTACCGTTAGCGAGAGCAATAAGGGGTAAGTCATGGCCAGAGCGCGTGGACGAGGTCGTCGCGAACTTAAGTCCGAAATCAACATTGTACCGTTGCTGGACGTACTGCTGGTGCTGTTGCTGATCTTCATGGCGACAGCGCCCATCATCACCCAGAGCGTGGAGGTCGATCTGCCAGACGCTACTGAATCACAGGCGGTGAGCAGTAACGATAATCCGCCAGTGATTGTTGAAGTGTCTGGTATTGGTCAGTACACCGTGGTGGTTGAGAAAGATCGCCTGGAGCGTTTACCACCAGAGCAGGTGGTGGCGGAAGTGTCCAGCCGTTTCAAGGCCAACCCGAAAACGGTCTTTCTGATCGGTGGCGCAAAAGATGTGCCTTACGATGAAATAATTAAAGCACTGAACTTGTTACATAGTGCGGGTGTGAAATCGGTTGGTTTAATGACGCAGCCTATCTAAACATCTGCGTTTCCCTTGCTTGAAAGAGAGCGGGTAACAGGCGAACAGTTTTTGGAAACCGAGAGTGTCAAAGGCAACCGAACAAAACGACAAGCTCAAGCGGGCGATAATTATTTCAGCAGTGCTGCATGTCATCTTATTTGCGGCGCTGATCTGGAGTTCGTTCGATGAGAATATAGAAGCTTCAGCCGGAGGTGGCGGTGGTTCGTCCATCGACGCTGTCATGGTTGATTCAGGTGCGGTAGTTGAGCAGTACAAACGCATGCAAAGCCAGGAATCAAGCGCGAAGCGTTCTGATGAACAGCGCAAGATGAAGGAACAGCAGGCTGCTGAAGAACTGCGTGAGAAACAAGCGGCTGAACAGGAACGCCTGAAGCAACTTGAGAAAGAGCGGTTAGCGGCTCAGGAGCAGAAAAAGCAGGCTGAAGAAGCTGCAAAACAGGCCGAGTTAAAGCAGAAGCAAGCTGAAGAGGCGGCAGCGAAAGCGGCGGCAGATGCTAAAGCGAAGGCCGAAGCAGATGCTAAAGCGAAGGCCGAAGCAGATGCTAAAGCTGCGGAAGAAGCAGCGAAGAAAGCGGCTGCAGACGCAAAGAAAAAAGCAGAAGCAGAAGCCGCCAAAGCCGCAGCGCAGAAAAAAGCCGAGGCAGCCGCTGCGGCACTGAAGAAGAAAGCGGAAGCGGCAGAAGCAGCTGCAGCTGAAGCAAGAAAGAAAGCGGCAACTGAAGCTGCTGAAAAAGCCAAAGCAGAAGCTGAGAAGAAAGCGGCAGCAGAGAAAGCTGCAGCCGACAAAAAAGCAGCAGAAAAAGCGGCTGCTGAAAAGGCAGCAGCTGATAAGAAAGCAGCGGCAGAAAAAGCCGCCGCAGAGGCAGATGATATTTTCGGTGAGCTAAGCTCTGGTAAGAATGCACCGAAAACGGGGGGAGGGGCGAAAGGGAACAATGCTTCGCCTGCCGGGAGTGGTAATACTAAAAACAATGGCGCATCAGGGGCCGATATCAATAACTATGCCGGGCAGATTAAATCTGCTATCGAAAGTAAGTTCTATGACGCATCGTCCTATGCAGGCAAAACCTGTACGCTGCGCATAAAACTGGCACCCGATGGTATGTTACTGGATATCAAACCTGAAGGTGGCGATCCCGCACTTTGTCAGGCTGCGTTGGCAGCAGCTAAACTTGCGAAGATCCCGAAACCACCAAGCCAGGCAGTATATGAAGTGTTCAAAAACGCGCCATTGGACTTCAAACCGTAATCGCGATGTTGACTGTTCGGACGGTCAACATCAGGCACCGGTTGCCACGGGGTTCTGGTAGTTTTGTGTATTTTAGTTTGTTAACATTCTGCTAAATTATCGTGGGCCATCGGTCCAGATAAGGGAGATATGATGAAGCAGGCATTACGAGTAGCATTTGGTTTTCTCATACTGTGGGCATCAGTTCTGCATGCTGAAGTCCGCATTGTGATCGACAGCGGTGTAGATTCCGGTCGTCCTATTGGTGTTGTTCCTTTCCAGTGGGCGGGGCCTGGTGCGGCACCTGAAGATATTGGCGGCATCGTTGCTGCTGACTTGCGTAACAGCGGTAAATTTAATCCGTTAGATCGCGCTCGTCTGCCACAGCAGCCGGGTAGTGCGCAGGAAGTACAACCATCTGCATGGTCCGCACTGGGCATTGACGCTGTAGTTGTCGGTCAGGTCACTCCGAATCCGGATGGTTCTTACAATGTTGCTTATCAACTTGTTGACACTGGCGGCGCACCGGGTACTGTACTTGCTCAGAACTCGTACAAAGTGAACAAGCAGTGGCTGCGTTATGCTGGTCATACCGCCAGTGATGAAGTGTTTGAAAAACTGACCGGCATTAAAGGTGCGTTCCGTACCCGTATTGCCTACGTTGTTCAGACCAACGGCGGTCAGTTCCCGTATGAACTGCGCGTATCTGACTATGACGGTTACAACCAGTTTGTCGTTCACCGTTCACCGCAGCCGCTGATGTCTCCGGCGTGGTCACCAGACGGTTCTAAACTGGCTTATGTGACCTTCGAAAGCGGTCGTTCCGCGCTGGTTATTCAGACGCTGGCAAATGGCGCTGTACGTCAGGTGGCTTCATTCCCGCGTCACAACGGTGCACCTGCATTCTCGCCAGACGGCAGCAAACTGGCATTCGCCTTGTCGAAAACCGGTAGTCTGAACCTGTACGTAATGGATTTGGCTTCTGGTCAGATCCGCCAGGTGACTGATGGTCGCAGTAACAATACCGAACCGACCTGGTTCCCGGATAGCCAGAACCTGGCATTTACTTCTGACCAGGCCGGTCGTCCGCAGGTTTATAAAGTGAATATCAACGGCGGTGCGCCACAACGTATTACCTGGGAAGGTTCGCAGAACCAGGATGCGGATGTCAGCAGCGACGGTAAATTTATGGTAATGGTCAGCTCCAATGGTGGGCAGCAGCACATTGCCAAACAAGATCTGGCAACGGGAGGCGTACAAGTTCTGTCGTCCACGTTCCTGGATGAAACGCCAAGTCTGGCACCTAATGGCACTATGGTAATCTACAGCTCTTCTCAGGGGATGGGATCCGTGCTGAATTTGGTTTCTACAGATGGGCGTTTCAAAGCGCGTCTTCCGGCAACTGATGGACAGGTCAAATTCCCTGCCTGGTCGCCGTATCTGTGATAATAATTAATTGAATAGTAAAGGAATCATTGAAATGCAACTGAACAAAGTGCTGAAAGGGCTGATGATTGCTCTGCCTGTTATGGCAATTGCGGCATGTTCTTCCAACAAGAACGCCAGCAATGACGGCAGCGAAGGCATGCTGGGTGCCGGCACTGGTATGGATGCGAACGGCGGCAACGGCAACATGTCTTCCGAAGAGCAGGCTCGTCTGCAAATGCAACAGCTGCAGCAGAACAACATCGTTTACTTCGATCTGGACAAGTACGATATCCGTTCTGACTTCGCTCAAATGCTGGATGCACATGCAAACTTCCTGCGTAGCAACCCGTCTTACAAAGTCACCGTAGAAGGTCACGCGGACGAACGTGGTACTCCGGAATACAACATCTCCCTGGGTGAACGTCGTGCGAACGCCGTTAAGATGTACCTGCAGGGTAAAGGCGTTTCTGCAGACCAGATCTCCATCGTTTCTTACGGTAAAGAAAAACCTGCAGTACTGGGTCATGACGAAGCGGCATACTCCAAAAACCGTCGTGCGGTACTGGTTTACTAAGAGAATTGCATGAGCAGTAACTTCAGACATCAACTATTGAGTCTGTCGTTACTGGTTGGTATAGCGGCCCCCTGGGCCGCTTTTGCTCAGGCACCAATCAGTAGTGTCGGCTCAGGCTCGGTCGAAGACCGCGTCACTCAACTTGAGCGTATTTCTAATGCTCACAGCCAGCTTTTAACCCAACTCCAGCAACAACTTTCTGATAATCAATCCGATATTGATTCCCTGCGTGGTCAGATTCAGGAAAATCAGTATCAACTGAATCAGGTCGTGGAGCGGCAAAAGCAGATCCTGTTGCAGATCGACAGCCTCAGCAGCGGTGGTGCAGCGGCGCAATCAACCAGCAGCGATCAAAGCGGTGCGGCGGCATCAACGACGCCGACAGCTGATGCTGGTACTGCGAATGCTGGCGCGCCGGTGAAAAGCGGCGATGCAAACACGGATTACAATGCAGCTATTGCGCTGGTGCAGGATAAATCCCGCCAGGATGACGCAATGGTGGCATTTCAGAATTTCATCAAAAATTACCCTGATTCAACTTACCTGCCAAACGCCAATTATTGGCTGGGTCAGTTAAACTACAACAAGGGTAAAAAAGATGATGCGGCGTACTATTTTGCTTCGGTAGTGAAAAACTATCCGAAGTCACCAAAGGCTGCTGATGCGATGTTTAAAGTCGGCGTCATCATGCAGGACAAAGGTGACACCGCAAAAGCGAAAGCCGTATACCAGCAGGTTATCAGTAAATACCCTGGTACTGATGGCGCTAAACAGGCACAAAAACGTCTGAACGCGATGTAATGCATAACACACGACCAGAAGTTGCATTATTTCTGGTCGTGTCGTGCGAATCATAAGCAGTTGAGTGATCTGCATCGAAATTTTTGTTGCGCTCAAGTCTGAAATCAGTAATATATGCCGCCGTTGCCACGGGATATCAAACAAACCGAAAGCAACGAAAAAGTGGGTCGTTAGCTCAGTTGGTAGAGCAGTTGACTTTTAATCAATTGGTCGCAGGTTCGAATCCTGCACGACCCACCACTAACATAGTTAGTTGTAGTATCCAGCGTAGTATTGGGTGATTAGCTCAGCTGGGAGAGCACCTCCCTTACAAGGAGGGGGTCGGCGGTTCGATCCCGTCATCACCCACCAGCGGGTCGTTAGCTCAGTCGGTAGAGCAGTTGACTTTTAATCAATTGGTCGCAGGTTCGAATCCTGCACGACCCACCAGTTTTAGCATCGAAGACAGATGTCAAGCGTGTAGGATAACGTTGCGTCAGCAACGGCCCGTAGGGCGAGCGAAGCGAGTCATCCTGCCCGACCCACCACTAATTACGATGGGTTCGGTGGAAGTAGTTTGTAGTATCCAGCGCAGTATCGGGTGATTAGCTCAGCTGGGAGAGCACCTCCCTTACAAGGAGGGGGTCGGCGGTTCGATCCCGTCATCACCCACCACTCGGGTCGTTAGCTCAGTTGGTAGAGCAGTTGACTTTTAATCAATTGGTCGCAGGTTCGAATCCTGCACGACCCACCAATTTTAACATCAAACTCAGATGTTAAGCGTGAAGGATAACGTTGCGCCAGCAACGGCCCGTAGGGCAAGCGAAGCGAGTCATCCTGCACGACACACCAATCTTAAAGATTGGCCCCGAGTAGAAATCTTTCAGGTAACACCCGTATGGGTCGTTAGCTCAGTTGGTAGAGCAGTTGACTTTTAATCAATTGGTCGCAGGTTCAAATCCTGCACGACCCACCAATGTAAAAAAGCGCCCTAAAGGCGCTTTTTTGCTATTCAGGCATCCTCAATTTTACTTTGTAAACCTGATGACATCGTCAGAGCTTACTGTGCAAGCAACTCTACGTCGGTGGAATTAGGCGTAATTCGAGTGACTTTTCCCCACCATTCGACTATCTTGTTTAGCATATAAAACAAATTACACCGATAACAGCGAATATTACGCTAATGTCGGTTTTAACGTTAAGCCTGTAAAACGAGATGGTAAGATGAGCGTAATGTTTGATCCAGACACGGCGATTTATCCTTTCCCCCCGAAGCCGACGCCGTTAAGCATTGATGAAAAAGCGTATTACCGCGAGAAGATAAAACGTCTGCTAAAAGAACGTAATGCGATGATGGTTGCCCACTACTATACCGATCCCGAAATTCAACAACTGGCAGAAGAAACCGGTGGCTGTATTTCTGATTCTCTGGAAATGGCGCGCTTCGGTGCAAAGCATCCCGCTTCTACTTTGTTAGTCGCTGGGGTGAGATTTATGGGAGAAACCGCCAAAATTCTCAGTCCGGAAAAAACAATTCTGATGCCGACACTTCAGGCTGAATGTTCACTGGATCTCGGCTGCCCTGTTGAAGAATTTAACGCATTTTGCGATGCCCATCCCGATCGTACTGTCGTCGTCTACGCCAACACTTCTGCTGCGGTAAAAGTGCGCGCAGATTGGGTGGTAACTTCAAGCATTGCCGTCGAACTTATTGATCATCTTGATAGTTTGGGTGAAAAAATCATCTGGGCACCCGACAAACATCTGGGGCGTTACGTGCAAAAACAGACGGGTGGAGACATTCTATGCTGGCAGGGTGCCTGTATTGTGCATGATGAATTTAAGACTCAGGCGTTAACCCGCTTGCAAGAAGAATACCCGGATGCTGCCATACTGGTGCATCCAGAATCACCACAAGCTATTGTCGATATGGCGGATGCGGTCGGTTCCACCAGTCAACTGATCGCTGCTGCGAAAACATTGCCACATCAGAGGCTTATTGTGGCAACCGATCGGGGTATTTTCTACAAAATGCAGCAGGCGGTGCCAGATAAAGAGTTACTGGAAGCACCAACCGCAGGTGAGGGTGCAACCTGCCGCAGCTGCGCGCATTGTCCGTGGATGGCCATGAATGGCCTTCAGGCCATCGCAGAGGCATTAGAACAGGAAGGAAGCAATCACGAGGTTCATGTTGATGAAAGGCTGCGAGAGAGGGCGCTGGTGCCGCTCAATCGTATGCTGGATTTTGCGGCTACACTACGTGGATAACGAATAATAAGGCGTAACGTTACGCTTTGGGGGAAAGATGGATTTTTTTAGTGTGCAGAATATCCTGGTACATATACCAATAGGAGCAGGCGGTTATGATCTCTCATGGATCGAAGCGGTAGGCACGATCGCCGGGTTGCTGTGTATTGGCCTTGCCAGTCTGGAGAAGATCAGCAACTACTTCTTTGGCCTGATCAACGTCACCTTGTTTGGCATTATTTTCTTTCAGATTCAGCTGTATGCCAGCCTGCTATTACAGGTGTTTTTCTTTGCCGCGAATATTTACGGTTGGTATGCGTGGTCGCGACAAACCAGTCAGAACGAGGCGGAGTTGAAAATTCGCTGGTTACCATTGCCGAAGGCGCTCAGCTGGTTGGCGGTTTGCGTTGTTTCGATTGGTCTGATGACGGTATTTATCAATCCGGTGTTTGCATTTTTGACCCGCGTGGCAGTCATGATCATGCAAGCATTAGGATTACAGGTTGTGATGCCTGAACTGCAACCGGACGCTTTCCCGTTCTGGGATTCATGCATGATGGTGTTATCTATCGTGGCAATGCTTCTGATGACGCGTAAGTATGTGGAAAACTGGCTGTTGTGGGTGATTATTAACGTGATTAGCGTCGTTATTTTTGCACTTCAGGGCGTTTACGCCATGTCTCTGGAGTACATCATCCTGACCTTTATTGCGCTCAACGGCAGTCGGATGTGGATCAACAGCGCACGTGAAAGAGGCTCATGCGCGCTGTCCCATTAATGGTGATGATGTGAATGGCCAGACACCCCTTCATTCAGGTGGCAGTCTGGCCCATGACAAGGTTGATATTCCATCTGAATGGTGGCGTGCTCAATCTGATAGTGAGCCATCAGGTAGTGTTGGATCTGATCCAACAAGGCATCGTGATCGTGTGGCGGGATCACCTGCACATGCAGCGTCATCACCGGCTTCTCACCTACCATCCATACATGTACATGGTGCACATTGCGGACTTCCGGGATTTCCCGGCACATACGACGCTTCAGTTCAGCGATATCCAGCGATACCGGTGCACCTTCAAGTAATTCATTCACGCTATCTTTCAACAGTCGCCACGCGCTACGCAGAACCAGAAGCGACACCACTATCGAGAGAATGGGGTCAGCAGGTGTCCAGCCGGTCCAGATAATAATCAACGCGGCAATAATAGCCCCAACCGAACCCAACAGGTCCCCGAGCACATGCAATGCCGCTGCTCGTACGTTGAGGTTTTTCTCTTCGCTGCCGTGATGAAGTAACCAGAAAGAAAGTATATTTGCCAGCAACCCAGCCACGGCAATTGCCATCATCATGCCGCCCTCGACCGGACGCGGCGTGCGGAAGCGTTCTATCGCCTCCCAGACAATCAAAATGGTAATTACCACGAGGGCGATGGCATTCACAAACGCCGCGAGCGTGGTCAGTCTTAGCCAACCGAAAGTGTGGCGAATGGTGGGAGGACGACGTGAAAATTGCACGGCGAGTAGGGCGAAAAGCAGGGCGGCAGTATCGGTCAACATATGACCCGCATCGGCCAGCAATGCCAGAGAACCAGAAAGAAAACCACCAACGACTTCTACCAGCATAAACCCGGCAGTCACGCCGAAAGCATACAACAAGCGACGAGCATTATTATCTTCTGGCAGGTGTGAGGACGTGTGTGAGTGTGAGTGCGCCATGACGAGTCATCCCTTAATTATTCTCACTTAACTTTATGACATCATACTGCTTTTAGAAGTGAAAAATTAAAAGGGAGAGACTCCGCTCTCCCATTATTGGCTATTTTGCAGGGTTACTGCGTGGTACCGTCGGTTTTGGTATCGACATCATTATTGATGCCATCACCGGTTTGTACCTTTTTATTGATATCCGGACATCGACCATCTTTGCACATGGTGTTCTTGTGCTCTTCATCTTTGGTCATTCCGTCATTGTTCATTGAAGAACCATCCGAATGCAGCATTGTGCCGCCAGAACCGGTATTTACCCCGTTATTGTCGACGTTATTTGGCGCGACATTTTCACGGGCGTCAGGGGCTACCTGGCCCGCATCAGTTGCGGCGTTTGCCTGGCCGTTATTAGTTTGCGCTCCGCTATCGGCAGCCAGTGCGGCACCGCTGGCAAGGCTTAGAGTGGCAGTCAGAAATAATGTGGCCAGTTTTGTCATTTTCATAGGATGCTCCTGTTATGGTCGTTATGTCGGATAACCTCTTCCAACAGTGCATTTGCAGGTGAATATAAGGCATTGGTTTAAGATTTCAGCCAGTTTATGAAACGCAGCAGAGAATCTTGAAATAATTAACAAACAAAGGAGTTACAGTTAGAAATTGTAGGAGAGATCTCGTTTTTCGCGACAATCTGGCGTTTTTCTTGCTAATTCCAGGATTAATCCGTTCATAATGTAAAACTCCGTTTACACATTCTGACGGAAGATATAGATTGGAAGTATTGCATTCACTAAGATAAGTATGGCAACACTGGAACAGACATGAATTATCAGAACGACGATTTACGCATCAAAGAAATCAAAGAGTTACTTCCTCCTGTCGCATTGCTGGAAAAATTCCCCGCTACTGAAAATGCCGCGAATACGGTTGCCCATGCCCGAAAAGCGATCCATAAGATCCTGAAAGGTAATGATGATCGCCTGTTGGTGGTGATTGGCCCGTGCTCAATTCATGATCCTGTCGCGGCTAAAGAGTATGCCACTCGCTTGCTGGCGCTGCGTGAAGAGCTGAAAGATGAGCTGGAAATCGTAATGCGCGTCTATTTTGAAAAGCCGCGTACCACGGTGGGCTGGAAAGGGCTGATTAACGATCCGCATATGGATAACAGCTTCCAGATCAACGACGGTCTTCGTATAGCCCGTAAATTGCTGCTTGATATTAACGACAGCGGTCTGCCAGCGGCGGGTGAGTTTCTCGATATGATCACCCCACAATATCTCGCTGACCTGATGAGCTGGGGCGCAATTGGCGCACGTACCACCGAATCGCAGGTGCACCGCGAACTGGCATCAGGGCTTTCTTGTCCAGTCGGCTTCAAAAATGGCACCGACGGTACGATTAAAGTGGCTATCGATGCCATTAATGCCGCCGGTGCGCCGCACTGCTTCCTGTCCGTAACGAAATGGGGGCATTCGGCGATTGTGAATACCAGCGGTAACGGCGATTGCCATATCATTCTGCGCGGCGGTAAAGAGCCTAACTACAGCGCGAAGCACGTTGCTGAAGTGAAAGAAGGGCTGAACAAAGCAGGCCTGCCAGCACAGGTGATGATCGATTTCAGCCATGCTAACTCGTCCAAACAATTCAAAAAGCAGATGGATGTTTGTGCTGACGTTTGCCAGCAGATTGCCGGTGGCGAAAAGGCCATTATTGGCGTGATGGTGGAAAGCCATCTGGTGGAAGGCAATCAGAGCCTCGAGAGCGGGGAGCCGCTGGCCTACGGTAAGAGCATCACCGATGCCTGCATCGGCTGGGAAGATACCGATGCTCTGTTACGTCAACTGGCGAATGCAGTAAAAGCGCGTCGCGGGTAA
Source organism: Shigella sp. FC1661 (assembly GCF_001712525.1). Taxonomy (NCBI): domain Bacteria; kingdom Pseudomonadati; phylum Pseudomonadota; class Gammaproteobacteria; order Enterobacterales; family Enterobacteriaceae; genus Shigella; species Shigella sp. FC1661. Next base: position 13,129 of record NZ_MDGW01000244.1, on the reverse strand, counting down.
GGTTTAATTGTCGGATGCGCCGTCAGAGTGGCGTATCCGATGAATCACCACAGGCCTGATAAGTCGCGCAGCGTCGCATCAGGCAATGTGCTCCATTGTTAGCAACAAAAAAGCCGACTCACTTGCAGTCGGCTTTCTCATTTTAAACGAATGACGTTTACTTCGCTTTACCCTGGTTTGCAACCGCCGCTGCTTTCGCTGCGATCTCGTCAGCATTACCCAGATAATAGCGTTTCAGCGGTTTGAAATTCTCGTCGAACTCATACACCAGCGGCACGCCAGTCGGGATATTCAGCTCAAGAATCTCTTCTTCGCTCATGTTATCAAGATATTTCACCAGCGCACGCAGGGAGTTACCGTGTGCGGCGATGATTACGCGCTCACCGCTCTTCATACGCGGTAGAATAGTTTCATTCCAGTAAGGGATCACGCGGTCAATGGTCAGCGCCAGGCTTTCCGTCAGCGGCAGTTCTTTCTCGCTCAGTTTCGCGTAACGCGGATCGTGACCCGGATAACGCTCATCATCTTTAGTCAGTTCCGGCGGAGTCACTGCAAAACCACGACGCCACTGTTTCACCTGCTCGTCGCCATACTTTTCAGCAGTTTCCGCTTTGTTCAGACCCTGCAACGCACCGTAGTGACGTTCGTTCAGTTTCCAGGATTTCTCAACGGGCAGCCATGCCTGATCCAGTTCGTCCAGCACATTCCACAGGGTATGGATAGCGCGTTTCAGCACAGAAGTGTAAGCAAAGTCAAAGCTGTAACCTTCCTCTTTCAGCAGCTTACCTGCTGCTTTTGCTTCGCTTACGCCTTTCTCAGACAGATCCACGTCGTACCAACCGGTGAAACGGTTTTCTTTGTTCCACTGACTTTCGCCATGACGAACCAGAACCAGCTTAGTTACAGCCATATACTTACTCCTCAAATCATCTTTTAATGATAATAATTCTCATTATATTGCCGCGACGAAGCAACAGCAATGCTTACGCATAACCATAGCGAAAATAGTGGCGCAGTGTAAGGTTGTTGTGAATATTGAGTTGCAAATATGTCGGTGTTTGCTGGTGATTTGAACAATATGAGATAAAGCCCTCATGACGAGGGCTTAACATTACTCAGCAATAAACTGATATTCCGTCAGGCTGGAATACTCTTCGCCAGGACGCAGGAAGCAGTCCGGTTGCGGCCATTCAGGGTGGTTCGGGCTGTCCGGCAGAAACTCGCTTTCCAACGCCAGCCCTTGCCAGTCGGCGTAAGGTTCTGTTCCCCGCGACGGTGTGCCGCCGAGGAAGTTGCCGGAGTAGAATTGCAGAGCCGGAGCGGTGGTGTAGACCTTCAGCTGCAATTTTTCATCTGCTGACCAGACATGCGCCGCCACTTTCTTGCCATCGCCTTTGGCCTGTAACAAGAATGCGTGATCGTAACCTTTCACTTTGCGCTGATCGTCGTCGGCAAGAAACTCACTGGCGATGATTTTGGCGCTGCGGAAATCAAAAGACGTTCCGGCGACAGATTTCAGGCCGTCGTGCGGAATGCCGCCTTCATCAACCGGCAGATATTCGTCCGCCAGAATCTGCAACTTGTGATTGCGCACGTCAGACTGCTCGCCGTCAAGATTGAAATAGACGTGATTAGTCATATTCACCGGGCAAGGTTTATCAACTGTGGCGCGATAAGTAATGGAGATACGGTTATCGTCGGTCAGACGATATTGCACCGTTGCGCCGAGATTACCCGGGAAGCCCTGATCGCCATCATCTGAACTCAGGGCAAACAGCACCTGACGATCGTTCTGGTTCACAATCTGCCAGCGACGTTTGTCGAACCCTTCCGGGCCGCCGTGCAGCTGGTTAACGCCCTGACTTGGCGAAAGGGTCACGGTTTCACCGTCAAAGGTATAACGGCTATTGGCGATGCGGTTGGCATAACGACCAATAGAGGCCCCCAGAAACGCGGCCTGATCCTGATAGCATTCCGGGCTGGCACAGCCGAGCAGCGCCTCGCGGACGCTGCCATCGGAAAGCGGAATACGGGCTGAAAGTAAAGTCGCACCCCAGTCCATCAGCGTGACTACCATCCCTGCGTTGTTACGCAAAGTTAACAGTCGGTACGGCTGACCATCGGGTGCCAGTGCGGGAGTTTCGTTCAGCACTGTCCTGCTCCTTGTGATGGTTTACAAACGTAAAAAGTCTCTTTAATACCTATTTTTGCTTCATATTGTTCAGCGACAGCTTGCTGTACGGCAGGCACCAGCTCTTCCGGGATCAACGCGACGATACAGCCGCCAAATCCGCCGCCGGTCATGCGTACGCCACCTTTGTCGCCAATCACAGCTTTGACGATTTCTACCAGAGTGTCAATTTGCGGCACGGTGATTTCGAAATCATCGCGCATAGAGGCATGAGACTCCGCCATCAACTCGCCCATACGTTTCAGGTCGCCCTGCTCCAGCGCGCTGGCAGCTTCAACGGTGCGGGCGTTTTCAGTCAGGATATGCCGCACGCGTTTCGCCACGATTGGGTCCAGCTCATGTGCAACAGCATTGAACTCTTCAATGGTGACATCGCGCAGGGCTGGCTGCTGGAAGAAACGCGCACCGGTTTCGCACTGTTCACGACGGGTGTTGTATTCGCTGCCAACCAGGGTACGTTTGAAGTTACTGTTGATGATGACGACAGCCACACCTTTCGGCATGGAAACTGCTTTGGTCCCCAGTGAACGACAGTCAATCAGCAAGGAATGATCTTTCTTGCCGAGTGCGGAAATTAGCTGATCCATGATCCCGCAGTTACAGCCAACAAACTGGTTTTCTGCTTCCTGACCGTTAAGCGCGATTTGTGCGCCGTCCAGCGGCAGATGATAAAGCTGCTGCAATACGGTTCCGACCGCGACTTCCAGTGAAGCGGAAGAACTTAACCCGGCACCCTGCGGCACATTGCCGCTGATCACCATGTCCACACCGCCGAAGCTGTTGTTACGCAGTTGCAGATGTTTCACCACGCCACGAACGTAGTTCGCCCATTGATAGTTTTCATGCGCGACAATGGGCGCATTGAGGGAAAACTCGTCGAGCTGATTTTCATAATCGGCTGCCATCACGCGAACTTTACGGTCATCGCGTGGTGCACAGCTGATCACGGTTTGATAATCAATCGCGCAGGGCAGAACGAAACCGTCGTTGTAGTCCGTGTGTTCACCAATCAAATTCACGCGGCCAGGCGCCTGAATGGTGTGAGTGGCAGGGTAGCCAAATGCGTTGGCAAACAGAGATTGTGTTTTTTCTTTCAGACTCATTTCTTACACTCCGGATTCGCGAAAATGGATATCGCTGACTGCGCGCAAACGCTCTGCTGCCTGTTCTGCGGTCAGGTCTCGCTGGGTCTCTGCCAGCATTTCATAACCAACCATAAATTTACGTACGGTGGCGGAGCGCAGCAGAGGCGGATAAAAGTGCGCGTGCAGCTGCCAGTGTTGATTCTCTTCGCCATTAAATGGTGCGCCGTGCCAGCCCATAGAGTAGGGGAAGGAGCACTGGAAGAGGTTGTCATAACGACTGGTCAGCTTTTTCAACGCCAGCGCCAAATCGCTGCGCTGGGCGTCGGTCAAATCGGTGATCCGCAAAACGTGGGCTTTGGGCAGCAGTAGCGTTTCGAACGGCCAGGCAGCCCAGTAAGGCACAACGGCTAACCAGTGTTCGGTTTCGACAACGGTACGGCTACCGTCTGCCAGCTCGCGCTGAACATAATCCACCAGCATTGGTGATTTCTGTTCGGCAAAATATTCTTTTTGCAGGCGGTCTTCGCGCTCAGCTTCGTTAGGCAGGAAGCTATTTGCCCAAATCTGTCCGTGCGGATGCGGGTTAGAGCAGCCCATCGCCGCACCTTTGTTTTCAAAGACCTGCACCCACGGGTACGTTTTTCCCAGCTCTGCGGTTTGCTCCTGCCAGGTTTTGACGATTTCCGTCAATGCCGCAACGCTCAGTTCTGGCAACGTTTTACTGTGATCCGGTGAAAAGCAGATCACCCGGCTGGTACCGTGCGCGCTCTGGCAACGCATCAAAGGATCGTTGCTTTCTGGCGCATCTGGCGTGTCAGACATCAAGGCCGCAAAGTCATTAGTGAAAACGTAAGTCCCGGTGTAATCGTGGTTTTTATCGCCTGTCACCCGCACATTACCTGCGCAGAGGAAGCAATCTGGATCGTGCGCAGGTAACACCTGTTTGGCTGGCGTTTCCTGCGCCCCCTGCCAGGGGCGCTTAGCGCGGTGCGGTGAAACCAGAATCCATTGCCCGGTGAGCGGGTTGTAGCGGCGATGTGGATGATCAACGGGATTAAATTGCGTCATGGTCGTTCCTTAATCGGGATATCCCTGTGGATGGCGTGACTGCCAGTGCCAGGTGTCCTGCGCCATTTCATCGAGTGTGCGCGTTACGCGCCAGTTCAGTTCACGGTCGGCTTTGCTGGCGTCCGCCCAGTAGGCCGGAAGGTCGCCCTCGCGACGCGGTGCAAAATGATAGTTAACCGGTTTGCCGCAGGCTTTGCTGAAGGCATTAACCACGTCCAGCACGCTGCTGCCTATGCCAGCGCCGAGGTTGTAGATGTGTACGCCTGGCTTGTTCGCCAGTTTTTCCATCGCCACGACGTGACCGTCCGCCAGATCCATTACGTGGATGTAATCGCGTACGCCAGTACCATCTTCGGTCGGATAATCGTTACCAAAAATCGCCAGCGAGTCGCGACGGCCTACAGCAACCTGGGCGATGTATGGCATCAGGTTATTCGGAATGCCTTGCGGATCTTCGCCCATATCGCCCGACGGATGCGCGCCAACCGGGTTGAAGTAGCGCAGCAGGGCAATGCTCCAGTCCGGCTGGGCTTTTTGCAGATCGGTGAGGATCTGTTCCACCATCAGCTTGCTTTTGCCGTAAGGGCTTTGCGGTGTGCCGGTCGGGAAGCTTTCAACGTATGGAATTTTGGGCTGATCGCCATAAACGGTGGCGGAGGAGCTAAAAATAAAGTTTTTGACGTTAGCGGCGCGCATGGCGCTAATCAGGCGCAGAGTACCGTTGACATTGTTGTCGTAATATTCCAGCGGTTTTTGTACCGATTCGCCAACGGCTTTCAGCCCGGCGAAGTGGATCACGGTGTCGATAGCGTGATCGTGCAGGATCTCGGTCATCAACGCTTCGTTACGAATATCGCCTTCAACAAACGTTGGATGTTTGCCGCCTAAACGCTCGATAACAGGCAGTACGCTGCGCTTACTGTTACAGAGGTTATCAAGAATGATGACATCATGACCGTTTTGCAGTAATTGCACGCAGGTATGACTTCCAATGTAACCGCTACCACCGGTAACCAGAACTCTCATAATTCGCTCCATTAGGCTTATGGTATGAAATAACCATAGCATAACAAAGATGCGAAAAGTGTGACATGGAATAAATTAGTGGAATCGTTTACACAAGAATTTAGCCGTTTTTTATGCGCGATTAAGTGATTATAAAACAGAGGGTTTATGAATGATTGCGCTTTTTATCTGAAAAAAGAAGCGGTTTCATGCCTGCATGCGTCGAACCGTTGGCCGGAGAGGGCGCTTAGGCCGCCTCCGGCAAGGTCAGCACTACCGACTCAATATATTTTTGTCAGCACATAGCGATAGAGTCCACCGTCCGGCACGAACTCAAGGCGATGGGTAATACAGGCAGGCGCATCTTCAGCGTGGTGCGAAACAAACAACAATTGCGTTTCACCTTCGCTAATCAGCACATCAACAAAACGGCGGATAAGCTGGCGATTGAGCGGATCAAGCCCCTGTAGTGGTTCATCGAGAATAAGCAACGTCGGATGTTTCACCAGTGCGCGGACGATCAGCGCCAGATGCTGCTGTCCCCAGGAAAGACTATGGAACGGAGCGTCAGCCGTACGTTTATCAATGCCGAGAATATCCAGCCACTGCTGCACCAGTTTTTGCTGGCGATCCGAAACGGCCTGATAAATGCCAATCGAATCAAAATAGCCAGAAAGAATCACATTACGCACGGTAGTGCTGACCCGGTAATCCAGATGCAAACTACTGCTGACGTAACCGATATGCTTTTTGATATCCCAGATGGTTTCGCCGCTGCCGCGACGTCGTCCGAAAAGCGTCAAATCGTTGCTGTAACCTTGCGGATGATCGCCAGTAACCAGGCTTAATAACGTCGATTTTCCTGCACCATTTGGCCCGACAATTTGCCAGTGTTCACCTGGATTCACCTGCCAGCTAAGGTTATTAAGAATGGGGCGATCGTTATAAGAAACCACGCCATTGTTCAGCACAATGCGCGGTTCGTTGGCGGGTAAGGCGTGACGTGCTGAAGGTTCATCCGGCTCCGGCAGTTGCACACCTTCAAGCTGTTCACTATGTGCCAGTTGCGCGACGAGTGCTTGTTGGAGCAGTTCCTCTTTAGCGCCAGTTTCCGCTAACGTGCAATCCGCCAGCACGCCAGCAAACTGGACAAACTCCGGGATCTCATCGAAGCGATTGAGCACCAGTACCAGAGTAATACCGGACTGATGTAACGAGGCGAGTCGCTCAGCCAGCTGCTGACGTGAGGCAACATCCAGGCCATCGAACGGCTCATCAAGAATCAACAAGTCAGGCTCCGACATCAGCGCCTGACACAGCAGGGTTTTTCGCGTCTCGCCAGTGGAAAGGTATTTAAAGCGTCGGTCGAGGAGGGCGGTAATACCGAACTGCTGCGCCAGTTGCATGCAACGCGGTGCATCCTTTACTTCATCCTGAATGATCTCAGCCGTAGTGCGTCCGGTGTCATCTTCGCCAGGGCCGAGCATATCGGTGTTATTCCGCTGCCATTCGTCGCTGACGAGTTTTTGCAATTGCTCGAAGGAGAGACGAGTGATGTGGGAAAACTGGCTTTGCCGTTCACCTTTCAAAAGCGGAAGTTCCCCCGCCAGCGCGCGGGCCAGGGCCGATTTCCCGCTTCCATTCGAACCGACAAACGCCCAACTATCACCCGCGTTTAACGTTAGCTGAGGCAATTGCAGCGTTTTTGTGTCGCTAAGACGAAACGTGCCTTGCAAAATTTGCAACGATGACATATTATATCCCATTTTGTGCAGCGATTACTGACAGGGATACGTGTTTCATAACAAATTGTCAACACGCTTAGCACAGCGTGGCGATAATCACGCTGTCGGCATTAAAGTAGGCCGTGACATTCTGCCCTTGCTGAAGAGAAGTCGCTTCATTTACCGGCACTGTGGCGCACAGTGTTTGCCCGTCGGGTAGCGCCATTAATACTTCGCACTGCTCTGCGCCGCGCTCAATATGACTAATAATACCCGGTAATTGGTTGTTGGCGTTTTGTGCGACCGCTTCGTCCTGAGTAATGCCTACCCACGGCGCTTTTAGCAATATCAACACTTCTTTGCCTTCATCCAGCCCCAGACGTGCGCCGCTTTGTGCGGTAATTGCGACTTTCAGGCGTGTTTTTCCGTCAGCCAGTAAGACATCAACATGCTGTTGAACGTCATCATGATCGCGGGCGGTGATGGTACCGAACCACTGGTTACGGGCGCTGGTTTGCAGTGAAAAACGTGAGATCGCGGCCAGCAGGCTGTTCAGCGGCAGGGCGTCATCGTCACTTAACACATCAAAGGCTTTTTGCTGGATTTGCGCCAGTAAGTCATAGAGCTGAATCAGTCGCTGACCATAGCGGGTCAGTACTGCGCCGCCGCCACCTTTACCGCCTGTTGCGCGCTCAACCAGAATATGCTCGCTTAACTGATTCATCTCGTTAATGGCATCCCAGGCGCTTTTATAGCTGATACCGGCATCTTTCGCTCCCTGGCTAATGGAACCGGAAAGCGCAATGTGTTTTAGTAGCGAAATCCGGCGCGGGTCGGCGAATAATTTTTGTTGGAGCTTAAGGGTGAGAAGGATTTCGGCCTGCATAACAATGTCCTGGCAAAAGTCTTATTGTGACGGAAAACGAACGCCACGCAAAGCTGACCGCACAAAAGGGGAGTGCTTTTCTGTGCTTAGCGGTTAGAATAGTCTCATGACTATATCTGGAGTTGACCATGTTAGAGTTATTAAAAAGTCTGGTATTCGCCGTAATCATGGTACCTGTCGTGATGGCCATCATCCTGGGTCTGATTTACGGTCTTGGTGAAGTATTCAACATCTTTTCTGGTGTTGGTAAAAAAGACCAGCCCGGACAAAATCATTGATTCCCTGAATGCCCACTTAGTCGGGCATTTCTTTTTCTCAACTTCCTGCTTTTCCAGCCGATATTTTTTCTTATCTACCTCACAAAGGTTAGCAATAACTGCTGGGAAAATTCTGAGCTAGCCGTTATGTTGTCACCTATATAACGTTACATTAAGGGGTTACCAATGGCTCGTAAATGGTTGAACTTGTTTGCCGGGGCGGCACTCTCTTTCGCTGTTGCTGGCAATACACTGGCAGATGAAGGGAAAATCACGGTGTTCGCCGCCGCATCACTGACTAACGCAATGCAGGACATTGCTACGCAGTATAAAAAAGAAAAAGGCGTGGATGTGGTTTCTTCTTTCGCTTCGTCATCTACTCTGGCCCGTCAGATTGAAGCGGGAGCGCCTGCGGATCTGTTTATCTCTGCCGATCAGAAATGGATGGATTATGCGGTTGATAAAAAAGCGATCGATACGGCTTCGCGGCAGACACTGCTCGGCAATAGCCTGGTCGTTGTAGCACCGAAAGCCAGCGAGCAGAAAGATTTCATCATCGACAGCACAACTAACTGGACTTCGCTGCTGAATGGCGGTCGCCTCGCGGTTGGCGATCCGGAACATGTCCCTGCTGGCATTTATGCAAAAGAAGCACTGCAAAAACTGGGCGCATGGGATACGCTCTCCCCGAAATTGGCTCCGGCGGAAGATGTTCGTGGCGCGCTGGCGTTGGTCGAACGCAATGAAGCGCCGTTGGGCATTGTTTACGGTTCTGACGCAGTTGTCAGCAAAGGGGTAAAAGTGGTTGCCACCTTCCCGGAAGATTCACATAAAAAAGTGGAATATCCGGTTGCTGTTGTGGAAGGGCATAACAATGCGACAGTGAAAGCATTTTATGATTATCTGAAGGGACCGCAGGCAGCGGAAATCTTTAAACGTTACGGATTTACAACCAAGTAATGATACTGACCGATCCAGAATGGCAGGCAGTTTTATTAAGCCTGAAAGTTTCTTCCCTGGCTGTGCTGTTTAGCCTGCCGTTTGGGATCTTTTTTGCCTGGTTACTAGTGCGTTGCACGTTTCCGGGCAAAGCTCTGCTCGACAGCGTACTGCATCTACCGCTGGTGTTACCGCCCGTGGTCGTCGGTTACTTATTATTAGTTTCGATGGGACGGCGCGGATTTATCGGTGAACGTCTGTATGACTGGTTTGGTATTACCTTCGCCTTTAGCTGGCGCGGCGCGGTTCTCGCTGCCGCCGTCATGTCGTTTCCGCTGATGGTGCGGGCAATTCGTCTGGCGCTGGAAGGGGTTGATGTCAAACTCGAACAGGCCGCAAGAACACTAGGTGCCGGGCGCTGGCGCGTTTTCTTTACTATCACGTTACCGCTGACCTTACCGGGAATTATTGTTGGTACGGTACTGGCTTTTGCTCGTTCTCTCGGTGAGTTTGGTGCAACCATCACCTTTGTGTCGAACATTCCTGGCGAAACGCGAACCATTCCCTCTGCCATGTATACCCTGATCCAGACCCCGGCGGGGAAAGTGGCGCGGCGAGACTGTGCATTATTTCTATTGCGCTGGCGATGATCTCCCTGTTGATTTCAGAATGGCTGGCCAGAATCAGCCGTGAACGGGCGGGGCGCTAATCATGCTGGAACTGAATTTTTCCCAGACGTTGGGCAACCATTGCCTGACTATTAATGAAACGCTGCCCGCCAATGGCATCACTGCTATTTTTGGCGTCTCCGGTGCCGGAAAAACTTCGCTGATTAACGCCATCAGTGGACTGACGCGCCCGCAAAAAGGGAGGATTGTCCTCAATGGTCGGGTACTAAATGATGCCGAAAAAGGTATCTGCCTGACGCCAGAAAAGCGTCGCGTTGGCTATGTTTTTCAGGATGCGCGGCTGTTTCCGCATTACAAAGTGCGTGGCAATCTGCGCTACGGCATGGCGAAAAGCATGGTCGATCAGTTCGATAAGCTGGTGGCGCTTTTAGGCATTGAACCGTTGCTTGACCGTTTACCAGGCAGCCTGTCCGGAGGCGAAAAACAGCGCGTAGCGATTGGGCGGGCTTTGCTGACGGCACCAGAATTGCTGTTGCTGGATGAACCGCTGGCGTCACTGGATATTCCGCGTAAACGCGAACTGTTGCCTTATCTGCAACGTCTGACGCGGGAAATCAACATCCCGATGTTGTATGTCAGCCATTCGCTGGATGAGATCCTCCATCTGGCAGACAGAGTGATGGTACTGGAAAACGGTCAGGTGAAAGCCTTTGGCGCACTGGAAGAAGTCTGGGGTAGTAGCGTGATGAATCCGTGGCTGCCGAAAGAGCAACAAAGTAGCATTCTGAAAGTGACGGTGCTTGAGCATCATCCGCATTACGCGATGACCGCGCTGGCGCTGGGCGATCAGCATTTGTGGGTCAATAAGCTGGACGAACCGCTGCAAGCTGCGCTACGTATCCGCATTCAGGCTTCCGATGTTTCTCTGGTTTTACAACCGCCGCAGCAAACCAGCATTCGTAACGTATTGCGGGCAAAAGTTGTTAATAGTTATGACGACAACGGTCAGGTGGAAGTGGAGCTGGAAGTCGGCGGTAAAACGCTGTGGGCGCGTATCAGCCCGTGGGCCAGGGATGAACTGGCGATCAAACCAGGCCTGTGGCTGTACGCGCAAATTAAAAGTGTGTCGATAACCGCCTGATTAAATCAGGTGGCTATAAATGAACTGGGCAATGCTGTCGGTGGTGTTATCACCAATCACAATGTTGGCGCGCGCTTTTACCGCGTCATCGGCGTTGCCCATCGCCACGCCTGTACCAGCGGCCTCCAGCATACTGATATCATTAAAGTTATCGCCGAACGCCACGACGTTTTCCATCGACCAGCCTTGCGCCTCAACCCATTTCGTCAAACGTTTACCTTTGCTGTTGCCGCCGCGTGCAATATCAACCTGATCGTGCCAGGACCATTCACACTCCAGTCCCAGTTCATGTTCGACATGCTTACCAAAATGCTGCAATTGCGGCATGTCATCGTGCGTCAGGGCGAACTTCCATACGGCGTTAACTTGTTGCGCCGTTTCAGCCAGAGAAGCGACTTGTGTGAAAGTCGGACGCTGTTCCGGCGGCAGGGTTTGCGCCCAGTTAGACGTGCGAATGACATGCCCGGTCGGGTGCTCATAGACCATTGCATCATCCACATACATCAGACCGTGAATGTGGTGTTCATTCAGCATCTCAATGAGTTGCAGGGCTTTATTAACGGGCATTGGGTCCGCTTCCAGCACGGTTTTTGCATGATAATCATACAAATAGGTGCCATTACAGCAAATAGCAGGTGTATCCAGCGCCAGCGCCTGATAAAAAGGATGAATAGCGACGTGATGGCGACCTGTGATGATGATTAATTGATAGCCTGCTTCGCGAGCGCGGGCCAGGGCTTCTATCGATGAAGGAAGCAGGGTCTTTTTCGGGGTCAATAAGGTGCCGTCTAAGTCGAGAGCAATCACGCGTGTGGTCATGGCGTATTCCAGATTAAGGTTAAGAATTTTCGTCTGCGCGAATGGTACACCGATACCACTATCGGACAAAATTCTGCGTTTTAATTCAGCATTCACCGCCAAAAGCGACTAATTTTAGCTGTTACAGTCAGTTGCTAAATGCAAAGGAGCATTCATGAAGCAAATGCCTCTTAGGAATTAATCCTTTATAATCAATTAATTACAAGTGGTGTTTCGAAATCGTTCGAAATTAATTCTAAATGTCTTTCCATTCCCTCCCTCGTCCGTCACGGTATTTATCCGTCATGCTGGATGAACGATGTCCAAGGAGCGCCTGAGTGAAATCACTGCCTTTTTCTGCTGAGTGCAGGCGACCGGATAAACTTCGGATTTCATGAAATGGCGGTGGGTCACCTTCCCATTTCAATCCGGATGTGTCTCGGGCAATCCTGAACTGTGCTGCGATTGTCCTGGCTGTCTTCCCTCCGAGTAACTTTTCGTTTTTACCGTTTATTTTTTTCAAGTTATCCAGTACATCGGTAAGTGTTAAATTCAATCTGGAAATCGTGGTGGGGAGAGAAATGCGAATTTTTGCCCCTGTTTTTTGTTGTTCCACGTATAGCCTGCCATCTCTTATATCCTCCCATCTCATAGCCGCCAGATCTCCTTCGCGCTGTCCTGTTACCAGTGCAAGATCCATGCAAAGGCCGAACCATTCGTTCTGGACGTCTGCTATTTTCCTGATTAACAGATACTCGTCAATTAACAGTCGACTGCGCTTCACTTCAGTTCTGAATGGCCTGGTTGCAGAAGCTGGATCTTCTTCGGCAAGACCAGAAGCTATAGCTGTTTTAAAAATGTCTGTGAAGTGGTCAACAAAAACTGGCCACCGAGTTAGAGTTTTTCCAGTATCGATTTTCCGATTCGTTTGGGGGTAACCCACCGTTATATTCGTGCGGTCTTAGTGCGCTGTAATATCCAACGATATAGTCCGTTATGGCGTGAGCTGCCTCGCTGAAGCTTACGTAACCCACCACCGGCATCCATTCGTTCTTCAGACTCCTGAAGAAGCGTTCCATTGGGCTGTTATCCCAGCAGTTTCCGCGCCGGCTCATACTCTGTCTGATCTGGTATCGCCACAATAACTGCCGGAACTGCCTGCTCGTATAATGACTGCCCTGATCGCTGTGGAACATCACCCCGCCGGGCTTACCACGGGTTTCCCATGCCATTTCCAGCGCTTTCATGGTGAGCCTGCTGTCCGGCGAGAACGACATGGCCCAGCCCACTGGTTTTCTTGCGAACAGGTCGAGAACAACGGCGAGGTACGCCCAGCGCTTACCCGTCCAGATACAGGTCACATCACCGCACCACACCTGATTTGGCTCGGTCACGGCGAACTGCCT
>NZ_MDGW01000232.1:0-3120 GCF_001712525.1 Shigella sp. FC1661 | reverse complement strand
CAACGATTTGGCCGCCGCCTCAGCCTGTATGTGAACACGGCAGCGGAAGCCATTCGCGCCCTGTCGATGCAGATGCCGGGCTTTCGCCGTCAGATGAACGAAGGCTGGTACCAGATACGTATTGCCGGTGATGACACGGCACCGGAGGCGTGTATGCCCGTCTTCACGAACAGCTGGGTGAGGGAACGGTCATCCACATTGTGCCGCGACTGGCCGGGGCCGGAAAGGGTGGACTGCAGATTGTGTTGGGGGCGGCAGCCATCGTGGGCTCTTTCTTCACTGCCGGGGCATCAATGGCGTTATGGGGTTCAGCCCTGGCAGCCGGTGGTTTTTCTGCCACCACGATGCTGTTTTCACTTGGAGCCAGCATGATTCTGGGCGGTGTGGCCCAGATGCTGGCCCCGAAGGCAAAAACACCGGATTACCGCGCAACGGATAACGGCAGACAGAACACGTACTTTTCCTCGCTGGATAACATGATTGCCCAGGGGAACCCGATGCCGGTGCCTTACGGGGAAATGCTGGTTGGCTCCCGCCGTATATCCCAGGACATCAGCACCCGTGATGAAGGCGGGGGCGGAAAGGTCGTGGTTATCGGGCGACAGGGATAAAACATAAAAAAATCCCGCAGTGATCGCGGAGCTGCGGGGACAGACAAATGAAGATCAATGTGAAGGAGTTGTTTTTGTTACTCGGGCAAAAAAACACTAACGCAGCGAAATTATAAGCGCCACAGTCAGTGTGTGAAAATGTGAAGATATTCAGAATTTTTATGCCATTACCGGTTTTAACCAACAGGATTATCGGTGGGCATGAAAGAAAACCCCGGTATCTGCTGATACCGGGGTTTTCTTTAGCATGGCAGAAATGTGTTTCATGCTTTTCGGGCGAAGGATATCCGACTTCTGTACGGAATGGCAAGTGGCGGTTAATTTATTCAGGGGAAGGCTGTATGGGAAAAGGTGGCGGTAAGGCACACACGCCTCGTGAGGCGAAGGATAATCTCAAATCCACGCAGATGATGAGTGTGATTGATGCGATTGGTGAGGGACCGATAGAAGGTCCGGTGAAGGGACTGCAGAGTATTCTGGTGAACAAAACCCCACTGACGGACACGGACGGCAATCCCGTGATACACGGTGTGACGGCGGTCTGGCGCGCCGGGGAGCAGGAGCAGACACCACCGGAAGGCTTTGAGTCCTCCGGAGCTGAAACCGGACTGGGCGTGGAAGTGACGAAGGCAAAACCGGTGACGCGCACCATTACGTCCGCGAACATTGACCGCCTGCGGGTTACCTTCGGGGTGCAGTCACTGGTGCAGACCACGTCAAAGGGCGACCGTAATCCTTCCTCTGTCCGGATTCTGATTCAGTTACAGCGTAATGGCCGCTGGGTGACGGAAAAGGACGTCACCATTAACGGCAAGACCACCTCACAGTTCCTGGCCTCGGTGATTCTGGATAATCTGCCTCCCCGCCCCTTTAACATCCGGATGGTCAGGGAGACGGCGGACAGCACCACGGACCAGCTGCAGAACAGAACGCTGTGGTCGTCATACACCGAAATCATCGATGTGAAACAGTGCTACCCGAACACGGCCATTGTGGGGATGCAGGTGGATGCGGAGCAGTTTGGTGGTCAGCAGATGACGGTGAACTACCATATCCGCGGTCGCATCATCCAGGTGCCGTCAAACTATGACCCGGAAAAACGCACGTACAGTGGTATCTGGGACGGCAGTCTGAAACCGGCATACAGCAACAACCCGGCCTGGTGCCTGTGGGACATGCTGACTCACCCGCGCTACGGCATGGGAAAACGTCTGGGGGCGGCGGATGTGGACAAGTGGGCGCTGTATGCCATCGGGCAGTACTGCGACCAGACGGTCCCGGATGGTTTCGGGGGGACCGAGCCGCGGATGACCTTTAATGCGTACCTGGCACAACAGCGTAAGGCGTGGGACGTTCTCAGTGATTTCTGCTCTGCGATGCGCTGTATGCCGGTATGGAACGGCCAGATGCTGACGTTTGTTCAGGACCGCCTGTCGGATGTGGTGTGGCCGTACACCAACAGCGATGTGGTGGTGGATGATAACGGCGTGGGGTTCCGCTACAGCTTCAGTGCCCTGAAGGACCGGCACACGGCGGTGGAGGTGAATTACACCGACCCGCAGAACGGCTGGCAGACCTCCACGGAACTGGTGGAAGACCCGGAAGCCATACTGCGCTACGGGCGCAATCTGCTGAAGATGGACGCGTTCGGCTGTACCAGCCGCGGTCAGGCCCACCGTGCCGGACTGTGGGTGATAAAGACCGAACTGCTGGAAACGCAGACGGTGGACTTCACGCTCGGGTCTCAGGGGCTGCGGCACACACCCGGTGACATTATTGAAATCTGTGATAATGACTATGCCGGGACCCTGACCGGCGGACGTGTCCTGTCCATTGATGCTGCCACCCGCACCCTGACGCTGGACCGTGAGGTTACCCTGCCGGAGACAGGTACATCGGCGGTGAACCTGATTAACGGCAGCGGTAAGCCGGTGAGTGTGGACATCACCGCACACCCCGCGCCGGACCGGATACAGGTCAGTACCCTGCCTGATGGTGTGGAGACATACGGGGTGTGGGGACTCTCCCTGCCGTCACTGCGCCGTCGCCTGTTCCGCTGTGTCTCCGTCCGGGAAAACACGGACGGCACCTTTGCCATCACGGCGGTGCAGCACGTGCCGGAAAAAGAAGCCATCGTGGATAACGGTGCCCGCTTTGAGCCGCAGTCAGGCTCCCTGAACAGCGTCATCCCACCGGCAGTGCAGCACCTGACGGTGGAGGTGAGCGCAGCTGACGGCCAGTATCTGGCACAGGCGAAATGGGACACGCCGCGGGTGGTGAAGGGGGTGCGCTTCAGTCTGCGACTGACCAGCGGAAGCGGAGAAGACAGCCGTCTGGTGACCACCGCTATCACTGCGGATACAGAGCATCGTTTCAGTGGTCTGCCGCTCGGGGAATACACCCTGACAGTCAGGGCAATTAACAGTTATGGCCAGCAGGGCGAACCGGCCACCACCACCTTCCGGATTAACGCGCCAGCAAAACCCGCCACCATTGAACTGACGCCGGG
>NZ_MDGW01000231.1:0-3125 GCF_001712525.1 Shigella sp. FC1661 | reverse complement strand
GTGCGTACCGGGCTGAGAGGCGGTGTAAGTGAACTGTAGTTGCCATGTTTTACGGCAATGAGAGCAGAGATAGCGCTGATGTCCGGCAGTGCTTTTGCCGTTACGCACCACGCCTTCAGTAGCGGAGCAGGAAGGACATCTGATGGAAATGGAAGCCACGCAAGCACCTTAAAATCACCATCATACACTAAATCAGTAAGTTGGCAGCATTACCGGCATATCTGCTGCTATCGCAGAAAGTTAACGGATGCTGAACTTGAAGCGTGTTATCGTTACGACAAGCAGTTTTGGGAGCACTACAGTAAGAAATGCCGTTGGCCCATAAGAAATGTTCCCTGGGGAGCATCATCCGTTAAATACTCATAAACGCCTGAAATTTTGCCGGGGGCGCTGCGCTTGCCCGGCCTACATTAGAGCGTAACTGCAATGAATTGTGCCCATTTGTAGGCCTGATAAGCGTAGCGCCATCAGGCATTTACAACTTAAATCACACCCTGCGCCAGCATCGCATCGGCAACCTTCACAAAACCGGCAATGTTCGCGCCCTGCACGTAGTTGGTTTGCTCACCTTCACCACCATGCTCAACACAGGCATGGTGGATATCCAGCATGATGTGATGCAAACGTGCGTCAACTTTCTCGGCTTTCCAGCCCAGGCGCGCAGCGTTTTGCGCCATTTCAAGGCCTGACGTTGCTACACCGCCAGCATTAGCCGCTTTACCCGGTGCAAACAGTACGCCTGCCTGCTGGAACAGTTCAGTCGCTTCGATGGTGGTCGGCATATTTGCCCCTTCGGCGACGGCTTTAACGCCATTGGCGATAAGCTGATGCGCGGCGTCAACATCCAGTTCGTTCTGGGTGGCGCAAGGCAGGGCGATATCAACCGGTACAGACCACGGCTGTTGGCCTTCGAGATAGACCAGACCAAATTCTTTGGCGTAATCTGCCACTCGACCATCGCGGCTGGCTTTGATTTCGATAAGACGTGCCAGTTTCTCTTTCGTGAATCCGCTTTCATCAACTACAGTGCCGCTGGAGTCTGACGCAGTGATCACACGAGCACCAAATTCCATCGCTTTTTCGATAGCGTACTGGGCGACGTTGCCGGAGCCAGAAACGGAAACGCGCATCCCTTCAAAACCCATACCGTGGCGTTTTAACATTGCTTCTGTGAAATAAACCAGACCGTAGCCGGTAGCTTCCGGGCGAATAAGACTACCGCCAAATGAAAGGCCCTTACCGGTGAAGACGCAGGCGGTATTGTTGGAGAGCTTTTTCATCATCCCCGCCATAAAGCCGACTTCACGACCACCAACGCCGATATCACCTGCCGGAACGTCGGTATCCGCGCCCAGATGACGATAAAGCTCGGTCATCAGCGCCTGGCAGAAACGCATCACTTCGCTTTCGCTTTTACCTTTCGGGTCAAAATCGCTACCGCCTTTACCACCGCCCATCGGCAGGGTAGTCAGGGCATTTTTGAAGGTTTGTTCGAAGCCGAGGAATTTGAGAATGGAGAGGTTAACTGACGGATGGAAGCGCATACCGCCTTTGTACGGGCCGATGGCTGAGCTGAACTGCACACGCCATGCACGGTTGACCTGTACCTGGTTGCGATCATCAACCCATACCACGCGAAACTGGATCACGCGCTCCGGTTCAACCAGACGCTCCAGTAATGACATCTGGCGATATTTTGGATTTTGTTCAAGAAAAGGCCAGAGTGTGGTCATTACTTCACGAACGGCTTGCGCGAACTCGGTTTGATTCGGGTCGCGCTTTTGGACATGGTTGAGGAATGACTCCAGAGAATATGTCTGATCCATAGATATAAAACCCTTATATATTAATACGATTGTGCTTATGTTGTTTATGTCATGTGCTTTTGCAGTTTTCGACTATACCATCAAGAATGTGACGGTAAGCAAGAAAAAAATGACCCAGGAAAGCAAATTAATAACGAGAGTAATCTCATAACCAAATGCGATAACTCAGACGCTAAAGTTTTGCCACCCGGCTACCGTTATCAGTTGCAGAGACAATAACGTTAAGGAGTTCCCTGTGAGTCGAGCATTGTTCGCCGTAGTATTAGCATTTCCATTAATTGCACTGGCTAACCCGCATTATCGTCCGGACGTGGAGGTAAACGTACCGCCAGAAGTGTTCAGTTCAGGCGGGCAGTCAGCGCAGCCCTGTACTCAGTGCTGCGTTTATCAGGATCAAAATTATTCTGAAGGGGCGGTAATTAAAGCCGAAGGAATACTGCTGCAATGCCAGCGGGATGACAAAACCCTTAGCACTAATCCGCTGCTCTGGCGGCGCGTAAAGCCATAAACGCCTCTAATAGTGGAATGTCAGTAGGGGCCAGCGGATATTGCAGCGCCTCTTCAGGTGAGCACCAGACCAGCGCCTGATGTTCATGTGCCTGTAACGTCCCGTGGAAGTCGGGTACGTGCCAGGCATGAAGATGGATAATCCGGCCCGAAACTTCTCGCTGATGGCTGGCAACATACTCACCCACAGTTGCTTCGATGCCCAATTCTTCGTTTAACTCACGCACCAGTGCCTGCTGCTAGCTTTCATCCAGCTCGACTTTACCACCGGCAAACTCCCATAATCCCGCCTGATCGCTCTGGGCGGGGCGTTGCGCGAGTAAAATTTTGCCATCACGTTCAATGATGGCGGCAACAACTTCAATCATTTTCATAAATTACACACGGGCAGATAAGCGAAAAATGCCATAATATCCGCACTGTTGCTCAATCAGAAAGGCTTTATATTTAAGGAGTGCCTGTGCTAGACCGCCATCTTCATCCCCGGATTAAACCGTTGTTGCATCAGTGCGTGCGGGTTCTTGATAAACCGGGCATGGTAATGCTGCCAACTTACTGATTTAGTGTATGATGGTGATTTTAAGGTGCTTGCGTGGCTTCCATTTCCATCAGATGTCCTTCCTGCTCCGCTACTGAAGGCGTGGTGCGTAACGGCAAAAGCACTGCCGGACATCAGCGCTATCTCTGCTCTCATTGCCGTAAAACATGGCAACTACAGTTCACTTACACCGCCTCTCAGCCCGGTACGCACCAGAAAATCATTGATATGGCCATGAATGGCGTCGGATGTCG
>NZ_MDGW01000230.1:0-3147 GCF_001712525.1 Shigella sp. FC1661 | reverse complement strand
ACTCCGTAGAGTAACGTTGGGTTTTTCTGCTCATTATTGGCTCCTTCTGATGCCATTCTATTTCAGGAAGGAGTGTCCGTTAAACTCAGGCTACCTCACCTCAGGCCATGTGCGCGGTAACTGACCGGGCTGAACTTCCGGGAGGCCTTTGCCCTCAGCCCCTGACGGCGCAGGCTTGCCGCCACGGTTTTTACGTTAAAGTGGTAACCCTGAGCACGCAGTTCATCCGTCAGGCGTGGTGCACCGTAACGCTGTTTTGACCGGGTAAAGGCCGCCGCGAGGACAACGCTGTCGCAGTGCTGACGGAACTGCTGACGAGGGCTTATCCCTGTCCGCCGCTGACACCACGTATACCAGCCGCTGCGGGCCACCCGGAGCACGCGGCACATTGCCTTGATGCTGAACTCAGCCTGATGTTTTTCAATAAAGACATACTTCATTTCAGGCGCTTCGCAAAGTATGTCGCGGCCTTTTGGAGGATAGCCAGTTCCTCTGCCTGCACCGCCAGTTGCCGCTTCAGGCGGGCATTTTCAGCGGCCAGTTCACTTTCACGCTCAGACGAGGTCATCTGTTGCTGCAGTTTGCTGCGCCACGCATAGAGCTGAGATTCATACAGGCTGAGTTCACGGGCTGCGGCAGCAACACCGATGCGTTCAGCAAGCTTCAGGGCTTCACTGCAAAATTCAGGCGAATGCTGTTTACGTGTTTTTTTGCTGGTTGATACTGTTTTTGTCATGTGAGTCACCTCTGACTGAGAGTTTACTCACTTAGCCGCGTGTCCACTATTGCTGGGTAAGATCACATCTCATCGCTTACAGCCACTACAGGACGTTTCCGTATCCTGTGAATTATCATCCCACGTGGACTGCATATATTTTTAATACACACAACCCCTCTTCCAGCCACATGCAGTGTCGAGGTGGTCCCGCAGATTCCGTATACCCGACACCCTGCATGGGTTCCGAGTATCTGTACTCCCGGTGGTTTATCAGAGTAATAGTAGTCACTGTTACATTCGACCCAGCTCTTTCCCCCGGGGGGATGCGGGACCACTCGGAAATACACCCCATATGGTCCGTGCACATTAATCTCCGCATAGCAATGTTCTGTTGAATTACGTGGCATAGCCAGTAAAGTCTCTTTTGCAGCAGCGGGTACCGCATACCACATACACATTAGTGCAACTATCAGCGCAGTATTCATTTTTATTGTCACTTTCCGTTACTGGTGCTGTCCGTCACAGCACCTCATGTCCTGCGGACAGGGCAAGCTGACCGGCCATAACAACTTTCAGTTCCATCAGGGAAGTGGAAGCTAGACGCCGGACAATCAAATCCCGCCGGCGGTACACCTTCTTCGCAGCAGAGTTGTTCAGTCAACATGAAAGTGACAGACAGTGTCACCACGATGCAGCATCAGTATGACGGTGAATCGCCGGTCGTAGTTTTTGTTCTTTGTTTTATAGGGAGCTTTCTGCATCAGGCATCGTTCATCACGGGGTATTGGTGCAATGCTCGGCATCACTCAGTCCTGCTGGTGATTTGTGATGTTTGGCAATTTATCTGATTACATAATCTGGACTGAGTCCCCCCTGAGTGTTTTACTGTTCCGAGCACTTATTTAGTAACTTTCTTGCATAGTTGTTTCTGGCTTTAATTGTGCTGCCCTAAGGTTTGTTTCTCAGTATGACAGCTCAATACATATACTTCGAACGCATTATATATTCGTTTAATTCACTTTGTGGAAGAGGATTATTACTTTCTGACATAAACATCATTGATTTCATAAAATCCCGACTGTTCTGTATTAAATATTAAGAATCTGTTACTGTCATCTTTAAATGAACTAGACAAAACGAGCCGTGAATCATAACGAGCAAGAACATAATACCAACTATTATTATAACAAAGCATCTGATATTCTTTTTTTAATTGAGGTTTATACCAGCCAACAAGAAAGGAAAAAAGCCAAAAATAAACCAAAAAACCAGCCATAATTAACTTAATGCTGTGTTCTCTAACAAAAGGGATATCTGAAAAACATGATACAGAAAAGATCCGTCCATATATGCGAATTATTATTGAAATAACCAATGAACTAATAATGCATGAAAGTGATAATGGAAGTATGAAATGTTGTTTGAGAATTAAAAGTTCGAATATTACAGGGAAAAACAGTAGGGTAATAGCAAAAAATAGTCTAAAAAAACTCAAGTCTTGTATTTTACTTCTTTTCTTTATAAGAAGAAAAAATAAAATACCAATCCCCCAACCGGTAAAAAGTATACCCATTACTATGATAGCATAGAGTAAACTTCTGGCAACATCATCCAAACCTGCACCAACAACCCACCATGGAAATCCATAGTAAAAAGAGGTTCCCCAGCCATAAGAATAAGCACTGACCCACCCTACACATCCCATATAGGCGATGAATAATGAAGAATTTTTAAGCAATGAATTGTCATTCATAAGAAACCAACTGATAATGTAAAAAATATTCGAGATAAAAAGTTGATCTTTTAATTTTCATGCTGGGAAATTAACAATAATATCATTGTTAATGCATATTTATCATATCAAAATACTCTGCAGAATGCTACTATCAAAACCAGACAAGTGAACAAAACGTGGCCAACATTTAGTAACGCTAGTTGGTAATGTCTTCAATCGATAGAAGTTTCTGGTAATCTACTGGTATTCAAACAGTTAGGGCTCATACAGCTTGCTGGACCTTCCCCATAACCGCCCGAACGTGAAGGTCTGATGTGTTGCAAGAGAGCCGGATGCGGGAAATCTGCAAGTCCGGTTCGATGAGAGGGACGTTGTTTTTACTTGTTGTTGATGAAGACTTTCATTATTGAACAGAATGATAATATTGTCTAAACAAAACATTAAATCTCATAATTCTTTGTAGAAAACGCTTTTCTTGAAATTAAAAATAAGTAGAATCAGCAGTCTCATTATAATTACAGACAATGTCATGCTCTCGCCCGTTCCGGTAATAAACGGAGCGGGCTATTTTTTTGGAATATTTATGGCCCACAATCCGGTAATGCTGCCAACTTACTGATTTAGTGTATGATGGTGATTTTAAGGTGCTTGCGTGGCTTCCATTTCCATCAGATGTCCTTCCTGCTCCGCTACT
>NZ_MDGW01000229.1:0-3151 GCF_001712525.1 Shigella sp. FC1661 | reverse complement strand
ATGTTGCCGGGCAACGAGGGAGACCGTCATCCCCGGTTCAAAGCTCTGCTGAACAATTGCGATCTTTTCCTGTGTGGTACGCCGTCTGCGTTTCTCCGGCCCTAAGACATCAATCATCTGTACTCCAATGACTAGTCTAAAAACTAGTATTAAGACTATCACTTATTTAAGTGATACTGGTTGTCTGGAGATTCAGGGGGCCAGTCTAATGATTTAGGGTCTAATCAACTTAATGATCAATATCTATAGTGATATCACCAACCGTTAAAACGAACCGACAACTCCATGAGGAACGGAATGATGAATAATAAAGTCAGCTTCACTAACAGCAATAATCCAACCATCTCTTTGTCTGCAGTGATCTATTTCCCTCCAAAATTTGAT
Source organism: Shigella sp. FC1661 (assembly GCF_001712525.1). Lineage (NCBI taxonomy): Bacteria > Pseudomonadati > Pseudomonadota > Gammaproteobacteria > Enterobacterales > Enterobacteriaceae > Shigella > Shigella sp. FC1661. The sequence continues at coordinate 2,767 of NZ_MDGW01000229.1, read as the reverse complement.
GAAACCCGTCAGTATCAGGCAATTGTGGTATCTCACCCAAGTGGGGGCGTTAAAGAACAAACGGCCGGAACCTATGCCAAAAAACTGGCGGAAAAGGGATTTGTCACTATTGCTTATGACGCATCTTATCAAGGTGAAAGTGGCGGCGAGCCGCGTCAGTTAGAAAACCCATACATTCGTACTGAAGACATCAGTGCCGTGATTGATTACCTGACAACGCTTTCTTATGTCGACAATACCCGAATTGGTGCGATGGGAATTTGTGCCGGTGCAGGATATACAGCCAATGCTGCAATTCAGGATCGCCGCATCAAGGCCATCGGTACCGTTAGTGCGGTCAATATTGGTTCGATGTTCCGTAATGGTTGGGAAAACAATGTGAAATCTATTGATGCCCTGCCATACGTTGAAGCGGGTTCAAACGCCCGAACCAGCGATATTAGCAGCGGAGAATATGCCGTTATGCCACTGGCACCAATGAAGGAGTCCGATGCGCCGAACGAAGAACTGCGTCAGGCCTGGGAGTATTACCACACCCCTCGCGCGCAGTATCCAACAGCACCGGGTTACGCTACTTTGCGCAGCCTTAACCAGATTATTACCTTTGATGCTTACCATATGGCGGAAGTGAACCTGACTCAGCCGATGCAGATTGTGGCGGGCAGCCAGGCAGGGAGCAAATGGATGAGTGACGATCTGTACGATCGAGCATCAAGCCAAGATAAACGCTATCACATTGTTGAAGGCGCAAACCATATGGATCTTTATGACGGCAAAGCCTATGTGGCTGAAGCAATTTCAGTATTAGCTCCGTTCTTTGAGGAAACTCTGTAATGAAACATATTCAAATCCGCAATAGTGATATGGCCTGGCATATTGCTGCCAATATTCAGTTTCCACCAAATTTTGATGAGTCAAAACAGTATCCGGCGATTATCAGCGTCCATCCTTTTGGCAGTTGTAAGGAGCAGACGTCTGGCAATATCTATGGCAAAGCATTGGCTGAAAAAGGCTATCTCGTTCTCGCTTATGACGCCAGTTTCCAGGGAGAATCTGGTGGGGAGCCTCGCTGGATAGAAGATCCGACACAGCGCGTAGAGGATATTAGCCGTGTTATCGATTATGCAGTAACTCTGCCATATGTTAATGCTGAACGTATTGGCGTGCTGGGAGTGTGTGGGGGTGGTGGCTATGCCATTAATGCCGCGCTGACAGAAAAACGAATTAAAGCAGTAGTGAGTATTACGGGTGTTAATATCGGGCGTCTTTTTCGGGAAGGTTTCAGCAATTACGATCCGATTGGCGCATTGAATGCAATGGCGTCGCAACGAACCAAAGAGGCTCGTGGTGGAGATTACAGATCAACGAATTACTTCCCGCCAGCCTGGATGCAGCAAAAGCCCATGGACTGACCGAACGCGATGTTTATGAAGCAACTGACTACTATAAAACACCACGCGGGCAACAACCGGGAGGTGCGACAAAAATGTTGTTCTCACATGCACAGAAAACGCTGGCCTGGGATGCCTTCGCATTTACTGAAGTGTTACTGACTCAGCCGGTGATGGTAGTAGTTGGTGAAAAAGTCGGTGCCTTCGGTGCTTATCGTGATGGACTGGAAGTCTATGGCCGGGCGATGGTTTCGCAGGATCGTCAGTTAGTTTCATTACCCGATTTCTCACATTATGAACTGTATGACAAACCGGAAGCAGTTCAGGAGGCGCTGGAAAAAGTTATTCCTTTTTTCAACCCCCATCTGGGATAAGTTTCATGAGAAATATTATGAAAAATGTACTGATTCTTGGTGCTGGCGGTCAGATAGCCCGCCATGTGATTAATCAACTGGCAGATAAACAAACCATTAAACAAACTTTATTTGCCCGTCAGCCAGCAAAAATCCACAAACCCTATCCAACTAATAGCAAGATTATTATGGGAGATGTACTGAATCATGCAGCACTGAAGCAGGCCATGCAGGGACAGGACGTTGTGTATGCCAACCTTACGGGGGAAGATTTAGATATTCAGGCAAATTCAGTGATCGCTGCGATGAAAGCCTGTGATGTTAAACGTCTGATCTTTGTTCTTTCCCTCGGTATTTATGATGAAGTTCCAGGAAAATTTGGCGAATGGAATAATGCAGTTATTGGTGAACCCCTAAAACCATTCCGCAGGGCTGCGGATGCAATTGAGGCTTCTGGACTGGAATATACAATTCTTCGCCCTGAAGTGGTCAACAAAAACTGGCCACCGAGTTAGAGTTTTTCCAGTATCGATTTTCCGATTCGTTTGGGGGTAACCCACCGTTATATTCGTGCGGTCTTAGTGCGCTGTAATATCCAACGATATAGTCCGTTATGGCGTGAGCTGCCTCGCTGAAGCTTACGTAACCCACCACCGGCATCCATTCGTTCTTCAGACTCCTGAAGAAGCGTTCCATTGGGCTGTTATCCCAGCAGTTTCCGCGCCGGCTCATACTCTGTCTGATCTGGTATCGCCACAATAACTGCCGGAACTGCCTGCTCGTATAATGACTGCCCTGATCGCTGTGGAACATCACCCCGCCGGGCTTACCACGGGTTTCCCATGCCATTTCCAGCGCTTTCATGGTGAGCCTGCTGTCCGGCGAGAACGACATGGCCCAGCCCACTGGTTTTCTTGCGAACAGGTCGAGAACAACGGCGAGGTACGCCCAGCGCTTACCCGTCCAGATACAGGTCACATCACCGCACCACACCTGATTTGGCTCGGTCACGGCGAACTGCCT
>NZ_MDGW01000228.1:0-3171 GCF_001712525.1 Shigella sp. FC1661 | reverse complement strand
AACTGTTCAGGGAGTCTGACATCAAGAGCGCGGTAGCCTTTTTTAATATTTCATTCTCCATTTCAATGCGTTGTAGCTTTTTCCTCAGCTTACGTATTTCGATTTGTTCTGGTGTTATCGGAGAGGCTTTTGGTGTTTTGCCCTGACGCTCATCACGCAGTTGTTTGACCCATCTTGTCATTGTGGAAAGGCCAACATCCATAGCTTTGGCGGCATCTGCCACCGTGTATTTCTGGTCAACAACCAGTTGAGCGGATTCGCGTTTAAACTCTGCGCTAAAATTTCTTTTTTTCATTGGAGCACCTGTGTTGTTCTGAGGTGAGCATATCACCTCTGTTCAGGTGGCCAAATTCAGTGTGCCACTTCAGACCGCTCTGTGCTGGTCCCTGTCCGTGGTGGTAAGCGACCTGAAGTTGTGACCGCTCCGTCTGGCACTGAAATCACCGTTGAGCCGATTGAACAGGCTATCCTCGTGTCTCACCAGACAAAGCTTTGGGACCAGAAGTCGACCACTGGTTTCACTCAGGGGACGCTCCAGCAGGACGCACTGAACATCTGCGATAACGTGGTTCGTACCATTAACTCTAAGATGGTTGACGTGCTGGAGTCCTCAAAGCTGCTGAAGACCGTAGAACTTCCGGCCCTGACTGGTAGCCTGACCGCTAAGGCTGACGCTATCATGGATGCCCTGTACGAGAACACGGAGTCTTCTTTCGGTTCTGAGGTTTCTGACTACGGCATCATCGCCCATGAGTCACACCTCAAGGCTCTCTCCCGTCTGGCTGCTAAGCAGGGCTTCGGTGGTGAAGACGCTATCGTCGATATGCTGGGAACAGACATCGCCTATTACAACGGTGAAGACCGTGGCGTCTTCATGATGGCTAAGCGCTTTACGGCTCTGAGCTTCGGCTGCTTCCGTCACGATGGCGAGAACGTTACGGTGGTCCTTTCACGTGATGGTGACTCCCAGTCTCACGACCTTGAGATTCTCGGCAAGGTGTTTGTTGTAGCTGAAGCTGCTACGACCATCAAGATGGGTACTGGCTCGGCTACTGCTGTCCTGCCTGTAGTCAAACGCCTGAGCTTCACTAAAGACAGCTAGGATTACTAGCGACAAGCTAACTAACAATAACGACTATTGGTCAGACTTCCGAACTGGATGTCTGGCCTTTATTTTGTACTAGCAATCTAGTTCGTGAATACAGAAGGTAGGAGGACCAAATGGACCTACACAAAGTCTATCTCGTGGTCTTCCTGCTAAAGCTGGGATTGGTGGTCTGGCTATGGGCTATTAGACGATGAGTTTTGACTGAAAAATGTGAGACCTTATCTAATATAAAGAGCGAGCCAAAAGCCCCCATAGCCCGACCCTGAGTCAGCTCAAAGGGGTCGGGTAGTCAGACCGTGGGTTCTATTCCTTTAGAGGGAATATTACGTGCTTCAAGTCTTGACCGTCTATCGCTAAATATGTGACTATCACTACAACCAATTGGATTCACCTGTCTTTAAGAAACAAGAGGTTAGCTGGTTGTCTTCGATTTGTCGTAGGCTCCCTTCGCCCGCTCCAGAATCTCCCCAGGTGGAGAAGACTAAAAAAGTCTTCTCTGTCAGCAACTTAAACAGTTACCTATTTAATTTGCTTAGGAGTTCTACCATTGTGAACCGCCCTTAGTAACTGTCACGTTAAGTTACACGGTGAGATGACAGTATAACCTAACGTTGGCGGCAGTTGCACCTCTCACACCGCGATAGCACAACGTGAAGATAAAGCCCATCCAGGCATTGTAATGTCATCGACAGACTGAACACACGCATTTAAGCCCGATGTGCGGCCTTGTGGCTGCGTAAACAGGTTTATGGTGATATTGGTCCTTGCAAACCATATGCAAGCTCTATCAGCGTTTCAGCCACGCTCCCAACGGGTACACGGTTATCCTGATAAGGTGTGATCTTTCTGACAATCTGATGAAGTCGCTACGCTCCCGCTTGTTGCTGTATCACCAACGGGGCTTTATGGTTTCTATTGTCTATAATAATCTCACAATTCCCCTGCATGAGGTTGATATGACTGTTAGCTACAAGATTACTTATGAGCATAGAGACGGTGATCAAATTAGAATGGAAGAGGTTTTATTCCATTCAGAGCATGAACCAACAAAAGATGAAATTCATGATGCAGTAAGAAAAGATACTGTGAGATTTAATTCTCCATCTAATGGAGTAACGGCTGTTTCAGGGTTTAAAGTGATTTCGGTTGTCCCTGTTCCATGAATGGTTATAGAAGGGGCTGGAAGCCCCTAATTATTACTTCTTAATATCGCCAGTGCATTGATATTCGATAGTCACAAGTGTTTGCATACAACCAGATGAAGAAGGTTGTGAACATTGAGAAGTGAATCCACCAAAAGGATCGGCTCCTGAATATCCCCTAAGCGGCACAACGCGCTTTGGCTGCATTCCTGCCTTGTTGTGGATCTACAACAGGACTTTCAAACATACCGTAAGAATAACTCATCCTAACTGTGCCGTCTGATTTGCTTCCACCAGTTGGAACGAGTTGTTTTTTTGTTGCACATCCAGAAATAATCAATGTTGAAGCAAGTAACAGCATTAAACTTTTGCGCATGTAAATAATCCCAAGAGATAATGGTTATGTATTGATTTAAAGCGTTTTTAGATTAATGCATTAACTTAGCAAAATTAAGTCTTTTCTGATTGTTTGCAGAGTAAAAATGAGTTGCTTTCGAAATTATTTCGGATGTTTATTGTATTACGGTTTTTCAAACCGTCTAACTATTGTCGCTATTGAATGGGCAATAATAGCAAGAGGATTCATTTCGTCATTGGAGGCAACAAAAAGTCGGTAACTGATAGCTACAACGAATGAAGCAATAACGAGAAAGCGGATAGTGCTAAGATGTTTTGAAGATAAATGCATAACGCCCCCTAAATGAATGGGTAATGCTGCCAACTTACTGATTTAGTGTATGATGGTGATTTTAAGGTGCTTGCGTGGCTTCCATTTCCATCAGATGTCCTTCCTGCTCCGCTACTGAAGGCGTGGTGCGTAACGGCAAAAGCACTGCCGGACATCAGCGCTATCTCTGCTCTCATTGCCGTAAAACATGGCAACTACAGTTCACTTACACCGCCTCTCAGCCCGGTACGCAC
>NZ_MDGW01000227.1:0-3202 GCF_001712525.1 Shigella sp. FC1661 | reverse complement strand
GGGGCGTCTTATGAGCTTGCTGTCACCCTTTGACGTGGTGATATGGATGACGGATGGCTGGCCACTGTATGAATCCCGCCTGAAGGGAAAGCTGCACGTAATCAGCAAGCGATATACGCAGCGAATTGAGCGGCATAACCTGAATCTGAGGCAGCACCTGGCACGGCTGGGACGGAAGTCGCTGTCGTTCTCAAAATCGGTGGAGCTGCATGACAAAGTCATCGGGCATTATCTGAACATAAAACACTATCAATAAGTTGGAGTCATTACCGAGTGTCCGTTAAACTCAGGCTACCTCAGACAGTCCTGTTCTCCCAAATATCATGGTATTGATACGGGAGATTATGCCGTACAGGTACGACACGTTATGTCGTGCCAAAGGGGAGTGGATAGAAAAAATGGCGAAGATGCGAAAAGTTGATTAATGCATTGAAAAAAAATGAATTAATAATGAACTTGGGTAAAAGCGCCATCAAAATACGACACGACCTGTCGTATTTTGTGTTAGCCGGGAAAAGATATCGGCTACTTACTAAAATGATTTAGTGCTGAAAATATTTATAAGCCAATAAATAGACAGGTATTACGGAGTAACGCCCAGGCTATTTTAACGAGCCTGCTGTTTTATTGGCTCAAAAAACATATCCCATAGATGATCAGCCATACCCGCGTTAGTGAGCAAGGTATCCCTTGAGTAGCCAGGGCTGAAGACGCCCATTGATGGGCGAAAACCAAGGTTCTGGCCGTTAAAGCGGCTATGTCGTTAAACACATCACCACCATATGCCATCCGGCTCACTTCGTCGGCCAAATTAGTGTGATATTCTTTCCAGAATTTCTGTTGTATCCACAACATAAGGCGATGATTGATGGAGCAGTCTCTCAATTTTGAAATGTTGCGCAGCCAGTGGCCGGAACTGGCAGAACTCGCATGTATGGCAGAGCGCTATGTTCACTCCGATCCGGAAAGCTGCCTGGTTAAGCTGCGCAACTACACCGAATTGATGGTGCGCTGGTTGTATCGTCAGGAGCGGTTGCCGGAAGGTATTAAGGCTAATCTTTACGATTTAATGAACGCTGATGTCTTTACCAGCATGATGCCGGAAGCCATCATCATGAAAATGGATGCTCTGCGTATCCATGGCAACCGTGCCGCGCACGGCGGACGTATCAAAGCTAAAGATACTTACTGGCTGCTCAAAGAAGCGTATTTGTTGGGAATTTGGCTGTATGTTCGCTACGCCCACGGTAATGTTGATGACTGCCCCAAATTTACACTCCCTCCATTAACACAATCTTCAGGTCGTGCAGATGAAAAACGTCTGGAAGATGCAATCAAGGCTCAGGATGAAAGCCGTGAGCGCGAACTGGCGCTACAACGCGCACTACAGCAAGAACAGGAAAAGGCCGAACACCTCACTCAACGCCTGAATGAAGCCAGAGCGCGTAACAAGCATGTTGCCGATATTCTCTCTATTGATGAAGCGGAAACCCGCCGTCGCCTGATTGACTCTCGCTTACTTGCAGCCGACTGGAATGTAGGGGAAGAACTTAAAAACACGGATCAAGTCACACAAGAACATCCAGTCAAAGAGCAACCCACCACCTCTGGTGACGGTTATGCAGACTATGTCTTGTGGGATGAGGCACACAAACCGTTGGCGGTGGTGGAAGCAAAAAAAACCAGCGTCAATGCCGAGCAAGGACGAATTCAGGCCCGGCTGTATGCAGACTGGCTGGAAAAAGAATACGGTCAGCGTCCGGTCATCTTCTACACCAACGGCTATGATATCTGGCTGTGGGATGACCATAAAACTCATGGTTATCCCCCGCGTCGGGTGTTTGGCTTCTACAGCAAGGAAAGCCTGCAATATCTTATTCAGCAGCGTGAAACCCGTCTGCCGCTGAACAGAGTGCCACACGTAAAAGATAACGAAGGTAAGGCCGTTGCCGGACGTTTGTACCAGCTCGAAACCATTGCCCGCGTCAGTGAACGGTTTACCAACAAGTACCGACAATCGTTAATTGTTCAGGCTACGGGTACAGGCAAAACCCGCGTGGCAATTGCACTAAGCAAACTGATGATTGATGCCCGCTGGGTAAAACGCGTCCTGTTTCTTTGCGACCGTAAAGAACTGCGTAAACAGGCGGCAAATGCCTTTAATCAATTCACCAATGAGCCGCTGTATGTGGTCGGGAAATCGAAAAAAGCAGACAGGCAGAATGCCAGAATCTACATCGCTACCTATCCCGGTATGATGAAAATCATGGACCATTTCGATGTCGGTTATTTCGATTTGATCATCGCCGATGAATCCCACCGCTCTATCTACAACGTCTACGGCGATCTGTTTAAGTATTTTGATGCCCTCCAGATTGGCCTGACGGCCACGCCAATTGACATGGTGAGTAAAACCACTTTCGGCCTGTTTGGTTGTGAAGGACGTATTCCTACCGCCAACTACAGCCTGGAAGATGCCATCGCCGATAACAATCTGGTTCCCTATGAGGTTGTCACACACACAACAGAATTCCTGCGCGAAGGTATCAAACGGGAGAAATTAAGCGACGCACAAATCCGCGAGCTGGAAGAACAAGGCATAGATCCCAATACGCTGGAGTTTGATGGCAAGGCGCTGGATGAGGCGATCTACAACAAAGACACCAACCGCTATATCCTGCGTAACCTGATGGAAAATGGCCTGAAAGATCGGGACGGCCAGTTGCCTGGTAAAACCATCATTTTCGCCCGTAACCACAAACACGCGCTGCTGTTGAATGAATTGTTCGACGATATGTACCCACAGTTTGCCGGGCGCTTCTGCCAGGTCATCGACAACTACGATCCCCGCGCCGAGCAACTGATTGATGATTTTAAAGGGCTGGATGAAAGCACCAACAAAGAGCTGACCATCGCTATCTCCGTTGACATGCTCGATACCGGTATTGATGTCCCGGAAATTGTGAATCTGGTCTTTGCCAAACCGGTCAAATCAAAAGTGAAGTTCTGGCAGATGATTGGCCGTGGTACGCGCCTCTGTCCGGGGTTGTACGGTTACGACGATAACGGCAAACCGCTGGATAAACAGAAATTCCGCATTTTCGATCATTGGGGCAATTTTGAGTATCACGAGCTGCATACCGAAGAGGCGGAAGTCACAGCGACAAAATCGCTTGCGCAAAAACTGAGCGTGGTTGATCTG
>NZ_MDGW01000226.1:0-3229 GCF_001712525.1 Shigella sp. FC1661 | reverse complement strand
TCTTTAAAAATCTGGATCAAGCTGAAAATTGAAACACTGAACAACGAAAGTTGTTCGTGAGTCTCTCAAATTTTCGCAACACGATGATGAATCGTAAGAAACATCTTCGGGTTGTGAGGTTAAGCGACTAAGCGTACACGGTGGATGCCCTGGCAGTCAGAGGCGATGAAGGACGTGCTAATCTGCGATAAGCGTCGGTAAGGTGATATGAACCGTTATAACCGGCGATTTCCGAATGGGGAAACCCAGTGTGATTCGTTACACTATCATTAACTGAATCCATAGGTTAATGAGGCGAACCGGGGGAACTGAAACATCTAAGTACCCCGAGGAAAAGAAATCAACCGAGATTCCCCCAGTAGCGGCGAGCGAACGGGGAGCAGCCCAGAGCCTGAATCAGTGTGTGTGTTAGTGGAAGCGTCTGGAAAGGCGTGCGATACAGGGTGACAGCCCCGTACACAAAAATGCACATATTGTGAGCTCGATGAGTAGGGCGGGACACGTGGTATCCTGTCTGAATATGGGGGGACCATCCTCCAAGGCTAAATACTCCTGACTGACCGATAGTGAACCAGTACCGTGAGGGAAAGGCGAAAAGAACCCCGGCGAGGGGAGTGAAAAAGAACCTGAAACCGTGTACGTACAAGCAGTGGGAGCACGCTTAGGCGTGTGACTGCGTACCTTTTGTATAATGGGTCAGCGACTTATATTCTGTAGCAAGGTTAACCGAATAGGGGAGCCGAAGGGAAACCGAGTCTTAACTGGGCGTTAAGTTGCAGGGTATAGACCCGAAACCCGGTGATCTAGCCATGGGCAGGTTGAAGGTTGGGTAACACTAACTGGAGGACCGAACCGACTAATGTTGAAAAATTAGCGGATGACTTGTGGCTGGGGGTGAAAGGCCAATCAAACCGGGAGATAGCTGGTTCTCCCCGAAAGCTATTTAGGTAGCGCCTCGTGAATTCATCTCCGGGGGTAGAGCACTGTTTCGGCAAGGGGGTCATCCCGACTTACCAACCCGATGCAAACTGCGAATACCGGAGAATGTTATCACGGGAGACACACGGCGGGTGCTAACGTCCGTCGTGAAGAGGGAAACAACCCAGACCGCCAGCTAAGGTCCCAAAGTCATGGTTAAGTGGGAAACGATGTGGGAAGGCCCAGACAGCCAGGATGTTGGCTTAGAAGCAGCCATCATTTAAAGAAAGCGTAATAGCTCACTGGTCGAGTCGGCCTGCGCGGAAGATGTAACGGGGCTAAACCATGCACCGAAGCTGCGGCAGCGACACTATGTGTTGTTGGGTAGGGGAGCGTTCTGTAAGCCTGTGAAGGTGTACTGTGAGGTATGCTGGAGGTATCAGAAGTGCGAATGCTGACATAAGTAACGATAAAGCGGGTGAAAAGCCCGCTCGCCGGAAGACCAAGGGTTCCTGTCCAACGTTAATCGGGGCAGGGTGAGTCGACCCCTAAGGCGAGGCCGAAAGGCGTAGTCGATGGGAAACAGGTTAATATTCCTGTACTTGGTGTTACTGCGAAGGGGGGACGGAGAAGGCTATGTTGGCCGGGCGACGGTTGTCCCGGTTTAAGCGTGTAGGCTGGTTTTCCAGGCAAATCCGGAAAACTAAGGCTGAGGCGTGATGACGAGGCACTACGGTGCTGAAGCAACAAATGCCCTGCTTCCAGGAAAAGCCTCTAAGCATCAGGTAACATCAAATCGTACCCCAAACCGACACAGGTGGTCAGGTAGAGAATACCAAGGCGCTTGAGAGAACTCGGGTGAAGGAACTAGGCAAAATGGTGCCGTAACTTCGGGAGAAGGCACGCTGATATGTAGGTGAAGTCCCTCGCGGATGGAGCTGAAATCAGTCGAAGATACCAGCTGGCTGCAACTGTTTATTAAAAACACAGCACTGTGCAAACACGAAAGTGGACGTATACGGTGTGACGCCTGCCCGGTGCCGGAAGGTTAATTGATGGGGTCAGCGCAAGCGAAGCTCTTGATCGAAGCCCCGGTAAACGGCGGCCGTAACTATAACGGTCCTAAGGTAGCGAAATTCCTTGTCGGGTAAGTTCCGACCTGCACGAATGGCGTAATGATGGCCAGGCTGTCTCCACCCGAGACTCAGTGAAATTGAACTCGCTGTGAAGATGCAGTGTACCCGCGGCAAGACGGAAAGACCCCGTGAACCTTTACTATAGCTTGACACTGAACATTGAGCCTTGATGTGTAGGATAGGTGGGAGGCTTTGAAGTGTGGACGCCAGTCTGCATGGAGCCGACCTTGAAATACCACCCTTTAATGTTTGATGTTCTAACGTTGACCCGTAATCCGGGTTGCGGACAGTGTCTGGTGGGTAGTTTGACTGGGGCGGTCTCCTCCTAAAGAGTAACGGAGGAGCACGAAGGTTGGCTAATCCTGGTCGGACATCAGGAGGTTAGTGCAATGGCATAAGCCAGCTTGACTGCGAGCGTGACGGCGCGAGCAGGTGCGAAAGCAGGTCATAGTGATCCGGTGGTTCTGAATGGAAGGGCCATCGCTCAACGGATAAAAGGTACTCCGGGGATAACAGGCTGATACCGCCCAAGAGTTCATATCGACGGCGGTGTTTGGCACCTCGATGTCGGCTCATCACATCCTGGGGCTGAAGTAGGTCCCAAGGGTATGGCTGTTCGCCATTTAAAGTGGTACGCGAGCTGGGTTTAGAACGTCGTGAGACAGTTCGGTCCCTATCTGCCGTGGGCGCTGGAGAACTGAGGGGGGCTGCTCCTAGTACGAGAGGACCGGAGTGGACGCATCACTGGTGTTCGGGTTGTCATGCCAATGGCACTGCCCGGTAGCTAAATGCGGAAGAGATAAGTGCTGAAAGCATCTAAGCACGAAACTTGCCCCGAGATGAGTTCTCCCTGACTCCTTGAGAGTCCTGAAGGAACGTTGAAGACGACGACGTTGATAGGCCGGGTGTGTAAGCGCAGCGATGCGTTGAGCTAACCGGTACTAATGAACCGTGAGGCTTAACCTTACAACGCCGAAGGTGTTTTGGCGGATGAGAGAAAGATTTTCAGCCTGATACAGATTAAATCAGAACGCAGAAGCGGTCTGATGAAACAGAATTTGCCTGGCGGCCGTAGCGCGGTGGTCCCACCTGACCCCATGCCGAACTCAGAAGTGAAACGCCGTAGCGCCGATGGTAGTGTGGGGTCTCCCCATGCGAGAGTAGGGAACTGCCAG
>NZ_MDGW01000225.1:0-3233 GCF_001712525.1 Shigella sp. FC1661 | reverse complement strand
CAGGAGGGATGGTTGTACCTCGCTGGCATCAAAGATGTTTATACGTGCGAAATTGTCGGCTACGCCATGGGAGAGCGCATGACAAAAGAGCTGACAGGTAAAGCCCTGTTTATGGCGCTCAGGAGCCAGCGCCCACCTGCCGGGCTAATCCACCACACCGATCGAGGTTCACAGTACTGCGCATACGATTACCGGGTCATACAGGAGCAGTCTGGTCTGAAAACATCAATGTCGCGTAAAGGTAACTGTTACGACAACGCTCCGATGGAAATCTTCTGGGGAACGCTGAAAAATGAAAGCCTGAGCCACTATCGTTTTAATAACCGGGATGAAGCCATCTCAGTAATACGGGAATACATTGAGATTTTCTACAATCGTCAGCGTCGTCACTCTCGTCTGGGGAATATCTCCCCGGCAGCCTTCAGGGAAAAATATCATCAGATGGCTGCTTAAAAAAAGAACAAATGGTAGTGTCCGCTATTGCCAGTACACCTCAGATTTTCTCTGCGGCCCTTTTATCAATCTGCCTGCGCCAGAAATCGCGCACTGCCCTGTACCCACCCGAAAGAAGATACAGCACACAGACCGCCGTACAGAAGTACAGCATCACCTGATGAATAAATGTCATAGTTTCTTACCGTTATGGTTGACAATGAGAACTGTTTTCATTTAAAAAACCGGTATACGAAAGCATCTTTTCTTTACATTCTCCATTGGGATTACCTCCGCCAGCTTCCGTTCCTGCCGCTGGCGGCTTTTTTTATCATGCCGCGCATCCGCGTTGTTCACTTCCACCTTCACACTGGCAATCAGCAGCGTATATGTCGCCGCCTTTGATATGCCTGTCAGTTGCAGTTTGTCCGCCGCCCCTGATGCCGGAGATTTCACCAGTGTGAACGGCGTCCCCCGTTTCTCATCCAGTACCGGCGTCACCTGAATGCTGTTGTTTCCGGCAAACTCAAAATCCAGTGTGTGCCATCCGTTATCAAAGACCCCGAACGTATCCAGCTTCGCATTCGGCTTCTTGTGGTACATCGCGTTCAGGTTCGTCGCATCCGTCTGCAGGAAGAAGGACATCAGCATGTCGTTGCCTTCCTCTGCCAGCGTCACTCCCTCCGGCAGGGACGACAACTGCCAGTAAATGCCCAGGGCAAACCGATTCGGCACCAGTGAACCCGGCAACTTAAACTGTACGCTCACACGTCCCCCCTTCTTCAGTAACTCCACTCCCTGTCCGGCTGCATCATGCTCCAGAAACCAGATGTGGTTTTCCGGTTTATTCAGTTGCAGGGCCTTACCTCCCGTAGCCCCCGCATCACTGACCACCGCTTCAGCAATGTTTTTGTTAACATTGTCTCCGCTCGCCGGTTTGTGATAATAGCGCCAGCCCTGTGATGCCAGGTCTTCGCCGGACGCCAGCAGACTCATCAGGGTTCGGTTACTGACCGGGGCTTCCGGCTCTCTCTCCGTACCTTCACCGGAAGGTCCGGTGGGCTTCACCGTATCAGGCTGTTTTCCGGTAATGAATTCAGCGGTTCTCCCGGCATGCACAAGAATCGCCGTTGCCAGACGGTCGGAAATAATCCCACGACGTGCCCATGATCCAAAATGCGTTTTACGGTCGGCCGTCGTCCAGGTTTTGGCGTCCGTTCGACCACCGGCTCCGTAATACCCAATATCCGCAACATCCGGATCTTCTGACGGCTCGTTGGTACCCACATTTCGCCCGTTTTCATCCGTCATAAACGGCACAAAGAAGATTTTTTTTGCGGATTTCGTCTTGTATGCACCATACACCGCATCGTATTGCGAAGAATAAGTCTGCTTCCAGTAGTAGGTCGTGTCGCCACAAATCCAGGGAACCGATGACGGAGAGCCCCCGAGACACTGACCTCCGAATTCCGACAGGTCAGAACGATATTTTTCCACCATGGAATCAAACAGCCCCGGCTGAGTGGCGTATGCACCCTGTTTCAAATCAAACTCGCCCTGCATCCAGACCACTGCAAGCAGAATATTTTTAGGGTTAGCCTTCAGTGCGGCCTGAGTACGGGTAAGCAGGTCCTTGTACAGTGGCTTATCTACACCCCAGCGTGCCGAGGTCTCGCTTGCGCCGGTGGATTCGCTGAAGGTACCTTCATCGCCCGCCAAAAATGCAGAACCACCACGGCAGCACGGAACCAGAAGAATACCGGCATTCGCCGGAATAAACGGCAACAATTTCTTCGCGATATGTAATCCCTGCCCCACGCATCCATACTGAGCTGCGCTGGCTTTCGGGTGTGAAAACTTACTCAAATCCTGAACATCATGCAGGCAGTGGTCCGCAGGAATAATGTCATTGTAGTTACAGGACGCACCACCCGGCGTGACAGTGCTGCGACGCGCCAGCTGTTTAATACGCGGGTCCGGACGGTCATATGTCTCCGGCAGCGGAAGCCCTTCACCATACGCCATACCGTTTGACTGCCCGGCCAGGGCAACAACAAATTAATACTCCGGGTTGCTGGTGGTGCTGATAACTGCGCCTTCTCCATCCGACGGCTTCACCACCACAGGTGTGGTGACATCACCTTCCGCCGCAATGGCCTGCATCAGGGTATAAGGCGTGATGGCCACCGGACTGCCAAATGGCTGCCACCCCTCCTTCAGTTTTTGTGTCAGTCGCTCCGCAAGGTCTGACGGCGACGCCGCCCTGACCACGTCATAGTGTTTAAATGCCATGAATCCTCCCGGCCTGGATAATATTGTGAGTAAAATGAGGAGCGGGCTGAAGTCCGGAAGTTACAGGACAATGGCAGAAGATAGACAACAGCCCGCAATATGAAAAAGGCCGCGCTATTGCGCAGAGTGATTACTGTCGGATATTATTCGCCAGCTGAAATATTACTTCACGTTTTGTTGTTTATTCCTTGCCGCCCGCGTCTCCCAGCGCGGGATTTTTTTGTCCATAAGAAAGCCCCTCCGGAGAGGGGCTGGAGAGTGGCGCTATGTGCCATTGCATGGTGCCGGGTGCCTCCCGGTGAGTTCAGTATCAGCACCTGAACCCGCACAGAAAGGATAAGGGTCGGGACAAAACACCAGTTGCTGATTGCCCCTCCGCACAGGGGGATTCACCATGCCAGTTTCTTTTTACAAACTCCCCGCAAACCAGACAACAGTCAACCGCCTGAATTGTGAGACATTTAAAAAAAAGCCCGCAAAAGCGAGCCAGGGAAAATAAGTGTGGCGCG
>NZ_MDGW01000224.1:0-3235 GCF_001712525.1 Shigella sp. FC1661 | reverse complement strand
AATGCGTATATCATTGATCATGACTCTCCATATGGATATATGACATTAACCGATCACTTTGATAATGCTATTCCACCTGTTTTTTACCATGAGCACCAATCATTTTTAGATAAATTTTCAGAGGTTAATAAAGAAGTTAGTCGATACGTACATGGAAGTAAAGGAATTATAGATGTACCAATATTCAATACTAAAGATATGAAGTTAGGGCTCGGATTATACCTGATTGACTTTATTAGAAAAAGTGAAGACCAAAGCTTCAAGGAGTTTTGCTATGGAAAAAATCTTGCCCCTGTGGATCTGGATAGAATCATAAACTTTGTTTTTCAGCCAGAGTACCATATACCTAGGATGGTAAGTACAGAAAACTTCAAAAAAGTTAAGATTAGAGAAATATCCTTAGAGGAGGCTGTTACAGCATCTAATTACGAAGAAATTAACAAGCAGGTCACTAACAAAAAAATTGCTCTCCAGACTCTTTTTCTTTCGATTACTAATCAAAAAGAGGATGTCGCCTTATATATATTATCTAATTTTGAGATAACTAGACAAGATGTTATTTCCATAAAGCATGAGTTGTATGATATTGAGTATCTACTTAGCGCTCATAATTCAAGCTGTAAAGTACTTGAGTATTTTATCAATAAGGGATTGGTTGATGTAAACACAAAGTTCAAAAAAACTAATAGTGGGGATTGTATGTTGGATAACGCAATAAAATATGAGAATGCAGAAATGATAAAACTATTATTGAAATATGGTGCAACATCTGACAATAAATATATTTAATCAAAATTGAATATCGTTTAGCAAAAGGCAGTATTTGCACAAAATATCGATATATTGTTTATTGTCAGTATGGCTCAATGTGATAATAGTTGGAAAGTTTGATGGGTTTCGCCCCGTTGTAGCGGTAGTCGAGCTGGAAGGTCTTCAGGCACTGCTTACAGCGATAGAGCAGCCCCCCTGAACTGGAATGGCCGTTCCGGATACCCCCTGAGTTTCAGAGTAACGGGGACAAACCACATCAATCTTTGCCATCAATCATCCAAAGGGCAAAGAGTACAACAACACTAAGTCTGCGTCACAACCCATCAATGAAAGGAATATATACATATGCCATCAGTAAATTTAATCCCATCAAGGAAAATATGTTTGCAAAATATGATAAATAAAGACAACGTCTCTGTTGAGACAATCCAGTCTCTATTGCACTCAAAACAATTGCCATATTTTTCTGACAAGAGGAGTTTTTTATTAAATCTAAATTGCCAAGTTACCGATCACTCTGGAAGACTTATTGTCTGTCGACATTTAGCTTCCTACTGGATAGCACAGTTTAACAAAAGTAGTGGTCACGTGGATTATCATCACTTTGCTTTTCCGGATGAAATTAAAAATTATGTTTCAGTGAGTGAAGAAGAAAAGGCTATTAATGTGCCTGCTATTATTTATTTTGTTGAAAACGGTTCATGGGGAGATATTATTTTTTATATTTTCAATGAAATGATTTTTCATTCCGAAAAAAGCAGAGCACTAGAAATAAGTACATCAAATCACAATATGGCATTAGGCTTGAAGATTAAAGAAACTAAAAATGGGGGGGATTTTGTCATTCAGCTTTATGATCCCAACCATACAGCAACTCATTTACGAGCAGAGTTTAACAAATTTAACTTAGCTAAAATAAAAAAACTGACTGTAGATAATTTTCTTGATGAAAAACATCAGAAATGTTATGGTCTTATATCCGACGGTATGTCTATATTTGTGGACAGACATACTCCAACAAGCATGTCCTCCATAATCAGATGGCCTAATAATTTACTTCACCCCAAAGTTATTTATCACGCGATGCGTATGGGATTGACTGAGCTAATCCAAAAAGTAACAAGAGTCGTACAACTATCTGACCTTTCAGACAATACGTTAGAATTACTTTTGGCAGCCAAAAATGACGATGGTTTGTCAGGATTGCTTTTAGCTTTACAAAATGGGCATTCAGATACAATCTTAGCATACGGAGAACTCCTGGAAACTTCTGGACTTAACCTTGATAAAACGGTAGAACTACTAACTGCGGAAGGAATGGGAGGACGAATATCGGGTTTATCCCAAGCACTTCAAAATGGGCATGCAGAAACTATCAAAACATACGGAAGGCTTCTCAAGAAGAGAGCAATAAATATCGAATACAATAAGCTGAAAAATTTGCTGACCGCTTATTATTATGATGAAGTACACAGACAGATACCCGGACTAATGTTTGCTCTTCAAAATGGACATGCAGATGCTATACGCGCATACGGTGAGCTCATTCTTAGCCCCCCTCTCCTCAACTCAGAGGATATTGTAAATTTGCTGGCCTCAAGGAGATATGACAATGTTCCCGGACTTCTGTTAGCATTGAATAATGGACAGGCTGATGCAATCTTAGCTTATGGTGATATCTTGAATGAGGCAAAACTTAACTTGGATAAAAAAGCAGAGCTGTTAGAAGCGAAAGATTCTAATGGTTTATCTGGATTGTTTGTAGCCTTGCATAATGGATGTGTAGAAACAATTATTGCTTATGGGAAAATACTTCACACTGCAGACCTTACTCCACATCAGGCATCAAAATTACTGGCAGCAGAAGGCCCAAATGGGGTATCTGGATTAATTATAGCTTTTCAAAATAGGAATTTTGAGGCAATAAAAACTTATATGGAAATAATAAAAAATGAAAATATTACACCTGAAGAAATAGCAGAACACTTGGACAAAAAAAATGGAAGTGATTTTCTAGAAATTATGAAGAATATAAAAAGCTGAATATTATCTCGTGGTGATACACTGAATTTGAGGTAACCGGCTCATTTAAACCGTCTGGTCTGTTTCCTCCGGCTCCACAAAAATAATGTCCATCATTTTGAAGTGGACACTATCGTATGGAATACCGGACCTGGATCACTGAAGCTTTACGCCTTCATTTCGAAGAACATTTACCACGGGTTGTGGCCGGACGTCGCCTGGGCGTACCAAAATCAACTGTCTGTGGTATGTTCGTGTGAACCACCCCCGGTATCCCGCTCATGCTGGCGAACCCAGACACGCAGTGAACCGCCCCGGGTTTCCTGGAGAGTGTTTTATCTGTGAACCACGGCAGCCTGGCGGCTGCAAATCGGGGTGTGGCAGAATATGAGCTTTCAGAGTAACCATCCAGAATGAGTTCCCATGTCACACAACCTGGAGC
>NZ_MDGW01000223.1:0-3236 GCF_001712525.1 Shigella sp. FC1661 | reverse complement strand
AGGCAGTTCGCCGTGACCGAGCCAAATCAGGTGTGGTGCGGTGATGTGACCTGTATCTGGACGGGTAAGCGCTGGGCGTACCTCGCCGTTGTTCTCGACCTGTTCGCAAGAAAACCAGTGGGCTGGGCCATGTCGTTCTCGCCGGACAGCAGGCTCACCATGAAAGCGCTGGAAATGGCATGGGAAACCCGTGGTAAGCCCGGCGGGGTGATGTTCCACAGCGATCAGGGCAGTCATTATACGAGCAGGCAGTTCCGGCAGTTATTGTGGCGATACCAGATCAGACAGAGTATGAGCCGGCGCGGAAACTGCTGGGATAACAGCCCAATGGAACGCTTCTTCAGGAGTCTGAAGAACGAATGGATGCCGGTGGTGGGTTACCCCAAACGAATCGGAAAATCGATACTGGAAAAACTCTAACTCGGTGGCCAGTTTTTGTTGACCACTTCACTCGTAATGAAAGACCCAGTGGAAGTCTGCCCGCTTTCGCGTAGGGTAATGTTGCCGGGCTCAACCCTTATCCGGTCCATTACAGACTGGCATTCGCTTTTTCCACCTTCTTTTACCCGCACCGCCAACAGTATCCCTTGCGGTTAACCTGCCTCACGAGGCAGCGATACGGGCTTACCATGTTCCACCTGAATAACAACAGTAGGTTAGACTCTGCTCACAACACCGGTGGTTTATTGTCCGTGTACCCCTAGCAAACAGAGGAGTAACCAACCACATACCTTTTGGTTCAAGCCTGTCAGCATCTTTGGCTTGTTCTGGTTAACGACGCTTCAGCAGTTCACATATGTTAGTCATGCTACCGAGCCTAGACCTCCTCCGCCTGATGCTGGCAGATTACATGTAACCTCACGGTTTCATGCGATCCGAAGATCCGGTTTCATTGTCCTGACAGCTTCACACCCCACCGTTACCAGTGACGCATGTGTCAGTAGGCTACTGATGACGGAACATCAGGTTCCCTGACGGAATCGAACTCCGCTGGAACAATTATTCAGGCGACTTCATGTCGCACATTCGAGCACCAGTTTGGCATGGGAATTCTCCTCTCACATGCGGCCTCCATCAGGCCGTGCCGCACCTGTAACCGGGCGACCGCATACGAATGCAGGTGCGGCCCCGAAGCCGCAGCGCGTGGAGGAGGAACGACGAAACGTGACCGGGTGAGGAGGCCGGCGACAGCGACACACTTGCATCGGATGCAGCCCGGTTAACGTGCCGGCACGGCCTAGTTAAGTAGTATCCGTCTCAGTTCGTGGCGCAAAATGAGAAACCAATAAGAACTCAAAATGAACCACAACAAGAACATAAAGAGACTCTAAAAGAACAACACCGCTTGACATAGACTCAAAATGAGTCACAATAAGAAACAATAAAAAACTCAAAAAGATACACCGACATAAAGGATGCTCAATTTGAGATAAACACAAACTCAAAACGAGGCAAAAAGAATGCTAAAAGTATCATGCGATGATGGTTCAACTAACGTAAAACTGGCCTGGCTTGAAGATGGCGAGGTAAGAACCAGTCTGTCAGGAAACAGCTTTAAAGAAGGCTGGAACCCGGGACTGTTTAATGCCGGCAAAGTGTACAATTACGTCGTGGATGAAAAAAAATACACCTATGATTTGGGAAGCACTGCTGTCATAGGTACAACACATGTCAGTTATCAATACAGCACCACCAATCTGCTTGCCATACATCATGCACTGCTGACATCCGGCCTTCAGCCACAGGATGTAGAACTGACAGTAACATTACCTGTGACCGAATTCTTTGATAATGACAATCAACCAAATGAAGAAAGAATAGAAAGAAAAAAGGCAAATGTTCTCCGTGAGATATCTCTGAATAAAGGGGAAACATTTAAAATTAAAAAAGTTAATGTAATGCCTGAATCTTTGCCAGCTGCATTTGAATCACTAAAAAAAGATAAAGTAAACAAACTTGAACGCAGCCTGATTATCGATCTTGGAGGAACCACTCTGGATTGTGGTTTAATTCTCGGTGCATTTGAAGGCATTTCTGAAATCCGTGGCTATTCAGAAATCGGGACATCCCGCATCACTCATACCGTCATGAATGCGCTGACGAAAGCCTCCACACCATGTAATTATTTTATTGCTGATGAGTTAATAAAAAACAGACACGATAATGAATATCTCCAGACATTAATAAATGATGTAGCTGAAATAAAAAACATTTCTCATATAATAGACAGAGAAGTGAAATCTCTGGCAGAAAGCATCAGGCAGGAAATTTCAACATTCTCAGGAATGAACCGAATCTATCTCACTGGCGGAGGAGCCGAGCTTATTTACCCTCACATAAAGCAATATTTCCCGAATCTGAAAGTGAACAAGGTGGATGAACCTCAGTTTGCATTGGTGAAAGCAATGGTGCATGCGTAATGGAAAGCAGTGATCCAAAAAAAAGAAAGAAAGTTGTGGCATACCTGCACCCGGCACTTTATCCGCAGGACAACCTGACACAACAAACAATAGACTCTCTCCCAGTACAAATGCGGGGAGATTTCTACAGACAATCCCTTATTTGCGGAGCAGCTCTTTATTCTGTTGACCCCCGACTGTTAACGCTAATCAGCGGTTTTTTCAGTGAGAAAATCACTGCAGAAAATCTGGTGAAACTTATAGAACAAACAACAGGATACACATCCACATCAATTGATATAAGTGTGTTAAAAAACATCATAGAGGCATCTTCAGAAAACAAATCAGAGAGCATCACTTCAAAAGATGATTTCGAAGAACAAACCAGACGCAATCTTTCTATGTTAAAAAAATAATAAAAGAAGAGCAGGTTCAGTTAATTACCTGCTCTTCTTTTATACATACTAAAAAATCAGATTTTTACGAATATTCAGATTATCATAAAAAATGCAACAGACAGGAATGCAATAATTTTGCATTATCTCGTTGCTTGTAATGCAAATATGCATTATTGGATTTGCCCCTATATTTCCAGACATCTGTTATCACTTAACCCATTACAAGCCCGCTGCCGCAGATATTCCCGTGGCGAGCGATAACCCAGCGCACTATGCGGATGCCATTCGTTATAATGCTCGAACGCCTCTGCAAGGTTCTTTGCTGCCGTTAACCCGTCTGGTTTGGGCATGATACTGATGTAGTCACGCTTTATCGTTTTCACGAAGCTCTCTGCTATTCCGTTACTCTCCGGACTCCGCACCGCCGTGTTCTTCGGTT
>NZ_MDGW01000233.1:0-29932 GCF_001712525.1 Shigella sp. FC1661 | reverse complement strand
TTTGCCGTTACGCACCACGCCTTCAGTAGCGGAGCAGGAAGGACATCTGATGGAAATGGAAGCCACGCAAGCACCTTAAAATCACCATCATACACTAAATCAGTAAGTTGGCAGCATTACCAAAGATTACTCTCAATTGCAAACACGGTGCCGTATTTTCAATTATCAGTCAGGGATACAGGTATTGATACCTACGTGTTGATTGTGGGGGAGTCTGTACGTGTCGACAATATGTCTTTGTATGGATATACACGCTCTACGACACCGCAAGTTGAAGCACAAAGAAAACAGATCAAACTGTTTAATCAAGCAATAAGCGGCGCACCTTACACTGCGCTGTCGGTTCCCCTTTCTTTAACTGCTGATTCTGTTTTGAGTCATGACATTCATAATTACCCCGACAACATTATTAATATGGCTAATCAAGCAGGATTTCAGACTTTCTGGCTAAGCTCGCAATCCGCTTTTCGGCAGAATGGTACAGCAGTTACCAGTATCGCCATGCGCGCCATGGAAACAGTTTATGTCAGAGGATTTGATGAATTGTTGTTGCCGCATTTATCGCAAGCATTACAGCAAAATACGCAGCAAAAGAAACTGATTGTTCTTCATTTAAATGGAAGCCATGAACCGGCTTGTAGCGCCTATCCGCAATCCAGCGCCGTGTTTCAACCGCAGGACGATCAGGATGCCTGCTATGACAACTCCATTCATTACACAGATAGTTTGCTAGGTCAGGTTTTTGAATTATTAAAAGATCGCCGCGCCTCGGTCATGTATTTTGCCGACCACGGCCTGGAACGTGACCCTACGAAGAAGAACGTCTATTTTCATGGAGGCAGGGAGGCTAGCCAGCAGGCATATCATGTCCCGATGTTTATCTGGTATAGCCCCGTTCTTGGGGATGGCGTGGATCGCACAACGGAAAACAACATCTTTTCGACAGCTTACAATAATTACCTTATTAATGCGTGGATGGGGGTAACAAAGCCGGAACAGCCGCAAACGCTTGAGGAAGTGATTGCACACTATAAAGGAGACTCACGGGTTGTGGATGCAAACCATGATGTTTTCGATTATGTGATGTTCAGAAAGGAGTTTACAGAGGATAAGCAAGGTAACCCCCCCCCTGAAGGGCAGGGTTGATGTCGAATTACTGGCCTTTGTTTTCCATATTCTCCACCTGCGGCACGCCTGAAGTGGCAGAGGAGGAGAGCAGGCCAGTTTTGGCATAACCAAAAAGTTTCTCTCGGGTATCAGTGATATCCAGATTACGCATGGTCAATTGACCAATACGATCATCTGGCGAGAACACCGAGTCGCCTTTTTCCATCGTCAGACGCTCTGGCTTGTAGGTCAGGTTCTCTGAGACGGTATTCAGGATTGAATAATCGTTCCCACGGCGCAGCTCCAGGGTAACTTCACCAGTGATCTGGCTGGCAACCCAGCGTTGCAGAGAGTCACGCAGCATCAGCGCCTGGGAGTCAAACCAACGCCCCTGGTACAGTAGACGGCCCAACTGACGACCATGCGCGTGATACTGCTCAATGGTGTCTTCGTTGTGAATACCGGTCAACAGACGTTCATACGCAATGTGCAGCAGTGCCATCCCCGGAGCTTCGTAAATACCACGGCTTTTCGCTTCGATGATACGGTTCTCAATCTGGTCGCTCATGCCCAGGCCGTGACGACCGCCGATGCGGTTAGCTTCCAGCATCATTTCTACGTCGTTGCTAAAGGTTTTACCGTTCAGCGCCACCGGATGACCTTGCTCAAAGCGTACTGTGACTTCTTCTGCCGGGATCTTCACGCTCTCATCCCAGAATTTCACGCCCATAATCGGGTTGACGATTTTGACGCTGGAGTTGAGGTATTCCAGATCCTTCGCTTCATGCGTTGCACCAAGCATGTTGGAGTCTGTGGAGTAGGCTTTTTCGACAGACATTTTGTAGTCGAAACCGCAGGCAATCATAAATTCAGACATCTCATGACGGCCGCCCAGTTCATCAATAAAGTCAGTATCAAGCCACGGTTTGTAAATCTGCAGTTCAGCATTGGTCAGCAGACCATAACGATAGAAACGTTCGATATCGTTTCCTTTATAGGTGCTACCGTCACCCCAGATATTCACGCCATCTTCTTTCATCGCAGCAACCAGCATGGTACCAGTCACGGCGCGGCCCAGCGGCGTCGTGTTGAAATAGGTCAGGCCGCCGGTGGTGTTATGAAATGCGCCACACTGAATAGCGGCAATACCTTCGGCCACCAGTTGTTTGCGGCAGTCGATCAGACGTGCGTTCTCCGCGCCGTATTCCATGGCACGACGAGGGATCGCATCATAATCCTCTTCGTCTGGCTGGCCTAGGTTTGCAGTATATGCATAAGGAACCGCTCCCTTTTGTCGCATCCACAGCAGTGCGGCACTGGTGTCCAGACCGCCAGAAAAAGCGATACCAATACGTTGACCTACCGGGAGATGCTTGAGAATCGTCGTCATAAAATAACACCCTGCTTAATTAACTGATGATGAGCCTGGATTTCCGCTCTCACTGAATTTTTATGCAAAATAAATGAGTTTTCATTTAATCATCTTTTATCGGAGACAGGAAGAGTTTAGTGTGTTTTTTGTAAAATAATGCGCTTAAGGGAGAGCAGGAGAAGGCAAAAGTATTCAACAAATGAAAGTGAACTGGATATTCATTCACGTGATTAGCAATAAACGTTGACAAAATGTGGCATGGATCACTATAATGCCTGCAGATTTTACGTCCCGTCTCGGTACACCAAATCCCAGCAGTATTTGCATCTTTTACCCAAAACGAGTAGAATTTGCCGCGTTTCAGGCGCGGGGTGGAGCAGCCTGGTAGCTCGTCGGGCTCATAACCCGAAGGTCGTCGGTTCAAATCCGGCCCCCGCAACCACTTTCCCTTAGAGTCCTTTTTCAAATATACTGTGAAGACTTCGGCCTTCGTAGTGGGATTTGAAAAAATCCTTCTGGAAAGTGCTCCAGACCGCAGTTGCGGTTATAGGGTTCAGTTATATAAAGCCCCGATTTATCGGGGTTTTTTGTTATCTGACTACAGAATAACTGGGCTTTAGGCCCTTTTTTTATGTCTTGGGGGTGGGCTTGTCCACATTAGAGCAAAAATTAACAGAGATGATTACTGCGCCAGTTGAGGCCCTGGGTTTTGAACTGGTTGGCATCGAATTTATTCGCGGTCGCACATCCACACTGCGCATCTATATTGATAGTGAAGATGGCATCAATGTTGATGATTGTGCTGATGTGAGCCACCAGGTAAGTGCTGTGCTGGATGTTGAAGATCCCATCACCGTTGCTTATAACCTGGAAGTCTCCTCACCGGGTCTCGATCGCCCACTGTTCACGGCTGAACACTACGCCCGTTTTGTCGGAGAAGAGGTGACTCTGGTTCTCCGTATGGCGGTACAAAACCGTCGTAAATGGCAGGGCGTTATCAAAGCGGTAGACGGTGAAATGATCACAGTTACCGTCGAAGGTAAAGATGAAGTGTTCGCGCTGAGTAATATCCAGAAGGCGAACCTGGTTCCCCACTTTTAATAGTCTGGATGAGGTGAAAAGCCCGCGATGAACAAAGAAATTTTGGCTGTAGTTGAAGCCGTATCCAATGAAAAGGCGCTACCTCGCGAGAAGATTTTCGAAGCATTGGAAAGCGCGCTGGCGACAGCAACAAAGAAAAAATATGAACAAGAGATCGACGTCCGCGTACAGATCGATCGCAAAAGCGGTGATTTTGACACCTTCCGTCGCTGGTTAGTTGTTGATGAAGTCACCCAGCCGACCAAGGAAATCACCCTTGAAGCCGCACGTTATGAAGATGAAAGCCTGAACCTGGGCGATTACGTTGAAGATCAGATTGAGTCTGTTACCTTTGACCGTATCACTACCCAGACGGCAAAACAGGTTATCGTGCAGAAAGTGCGTGAAGCCGAACGTGCGATGGTGGTTGATCAGTTCCGTGAACACGAAGGTGAAATCATCACCGGCGTGGTGAAAAAAGTAAACCGCGACAACATCTCTCTGGAGCTGGGCAACAATGCTGAAGCCGTGATCCTGCGCGAAGATATGCTGCCGCGTGAAAACTTCCGCCCTGGCGACCGCGTTCGTGGCGTGCTCTATTCCGTTCGCCCGGAAGCGCGTGGCGCGCAACTGTTCGTCACTCGTTCCAAGCCGGAAATGCTGATCGAACTGTTCCGTATTGAAGTGCCAGAAATCGGCGAAGAAGTGATTGAAATTAAAGCAGCGGCTCGCGATCCGGGTTCTCGTGCGAAAATCGCGGTGAAAACCAACGATAAACGTATCGATCCGGTAGGTGCCTGTGTAGGTATGCGTGGCGCGCGTGTTCAGGCGGTTTCTACTGAACTGGGCGGCGAGCGTATCGATATCGTCCTGTGGGATGATAACCCGGCGCAGTTTGTGATTAACGCAATGGCACCGGCAGACGTTGCTTCTATCGTGGTGGATGAAGATAAACATACCATGGATATCGCCGTTGAAG
The DNA here is from genome assembly GCF_001712525.1 of Shigella sp. FC1661. NCBI lineage: Bacteria > Pseudomonadati > Pseudomonadota > Gammaproteobacteria > Enterobacterales > Enterobacteriaceae > Shigella > Shigella sp. FC1661. The sequence continues at coordinate 25,394 of NZ_MDGW01000233.1, read as the reverse complement.
CCGGTAACCTGGCGCAGGCGATTGGCCGTAACGGTCAGAACGTGCGTCTGGCTTCGCAGCTGAGCGGTTGGGAACTCAACGTGATGACCGTTGACGACCTGCAGGCTAAGCATCAGGCGGAAGCGCACGCAGCGATCGACACCTTCACCAAATATCTCGACATCGACGAAGACTTCGCGACTGTTCTGGTAGAAGAAGGCTTCTCGACGCTGGAAGAACTGGCCTATGTGCCGATGAAAGAGCTGTTGGAAATCGAAGGCCTTGATGAGCCGACCGTTGAAGCACTGCGCGAGCGTGCTAAAAATGCACTGGCCACCATTGCACAGGCCCAGGAAGAAAGCCTCGGTGATAACAAACCGGCTGACGATCTGCTGAACCTTGAAGGGATAGATCGTGATTTGGCATTCAAACTGGCCGCCCGTGGCGTTTGTACGCTGGAAGATCTCGCCGAACAGGGCATTGATGATCTGGCTGATATCGAAGGGGTGACCGACGAAAAAGCCGGAGCACTGATTATGGCTGCCCGTAATATTTGCTGGTTCGGTGACGAAGCGTAATAAACTGTAGCAGGAAGGAACAGCATGACAGATGTAACGATTAAAACGCTGGCCGCAGAGCGACAGACCTCCGTGGAACGCCTGGTACAGCAATTTGCTGATGCAGGTATCCGGAAGTCTGCTGACGACTCTGTGTCCGCAAAAGAGAAACAGACTTTGATTGACCACCTGAATCAGAAAAATTCAGGCCCGGACAAATTGACGCTGCAACGTAAAACACGCAGCACCCTTAACATTCCTGGTACCGGTGGAAAAAGCAAATCGGTACAAATCGAAGTCCGCAAGAAACGCACCTTTGTGAAACGCGATCCGCAAGAGGCTGAACGCCTTGCAGCGGAAGAGCAAGCGCAGCGTGAAGCGGAAGAGCAAGCCCGTCGTGAGGCAGAAGAATCGGCTAAACGCGAGGCGCAACAAAAAGCTGAACGTGAGGCCGCAGAACAAGCTAAGCGTGAAGCTGCTGAACAAGCGAAACGTGAAGCTGCGGAAAAAGACAAAGTGAGCAATCAACAAGACGATATGACTAAAAACGCCCAGGCTGAAAAAGCCCGCCGTGAGCAGGAAGCTGCAGAGCTCAAGCGTAAAGCTGAAGAAGAAGCGCGTCGTAAACTCGAAGAAGAAGCACGTCGCGTTGCTGAAGAAGCACGTCGTATGGCGGAAGAAAACAAATGGACTGATAACGCGGAACCGACTGAAGATTCCAGCGATTATCACGTCACTACTTCTCAACATGCTCGCCAGGCAGAAGACGAAAGCGATCGTGAAGTCGAAGGCGGCCGTGGCCGTGGTCGTAACGCGAAAGCAGCGCGTCCGAAGAAAGGCAACAAACACGCTGAATCAAAAGCTGATCGTGAAGAAGCTCGCGCAGCAGTACGTGGAGGTAAAGGCGGAAAACGTAAAGGTTCTTCCCTGCAGCAAGGCTTCCAGAAGCCAGCTCAGGCCGTTAACCGTGACGTTGTGATCGGCGAAACCATCACCGTTGGCGAACTGGCGAACAAGATGGCGGTTAAAGGCTCTCAGGTCATCAAAGCGATGATGAAACTGGGCGCAATGGCAACCATCAACCAGGTTATCGATCAGGAAACCGCACAGCTGGTTGCTGAAGAGATGGGCCACAAAGTTATCCTGCGTCGTGAAAACGAGCTGGAAGAGGCGGTAATGAGCGACCGTGACACGGGGGCTGCGGCTGAACCGCGCGCGCCGGTTGTGACCATCATGGGTCACGTTGACCACGGTAAAACCTCTCTGCTGGACTACATTCGTTCAACGAAAGTGGCCTCTGGCGAAGCGGGCGGCATTACCCAGCACATTGGTGCATACCACGTTGAAACTGAAAACGGCATGATCACCTTCCTGGACACCCCAGGGCACGCCGCGTTTACTTCAATGCGTGCTCGTGGTGCGCAGGCAACGGACATCGTAGTCCTGGTTGTTGCTGCCGACGACGGCGTGATGCCGCAGACCATCGAAGCAATCCAGCACGCGAAAGCGGCGCAGGTACCGGTGGTGGTTGCAGTGAACAAGATTGATAAACCAGAAGCCGATCCGGATCGTGTTAAGAACGAACTCTCCCAGTATGGCATCCTGCCAGAAGAGTGGGGCGGTGAAAGCCAGTTCGTACACGTATCTGCGAAAGCGGGTACCGGCATCGATGAACTGCTGGACGCTATCCTGCTGCAGGCGGAAGTTCTGGAGCTGAAAGCGGTACGTAAAGGTATGGCGAGCGGTGCGGTTATCGAATCCTTCCTCGATAAAGGTCGTGGTCCGGTTGCTACCGTTCTGGTACGTGAAGGTACTCTGCACAAGGGCGATATCGTTCTGTGTGGCTTCGAATACGGTCGTGTTCGTGCGATGCGTAACGAACTGGGTCAGGAAGTGCTGGAAGCGGGTCCGTCCATTCCGGTGGAAATCCTCGGCCTGTCCGGCGTACCGGCTGCGGGTGATGAAGTTACCGTTGTACGTGACGAGAAGAAAGCGCGTGAAGTTGCACTGTATCGTCAGGGTAAATTCCGCGAAGTTAAACTGGCGCGTCAGCAGAAATCTAAACTCGAGAACATGTTCGCCAACATGACCGAAGGCGAAGTTCACGAAGTGAACATCGTCCTGAAGGCAGACGTACAGGGTTCTGTGGAAGCGATCTCCGACTCCTTGCTGAAACTGTCTACTGACGAAGTTAAAGTGAAGATCATCGGTTCTGGCGTAGGTGGTATCACCGAAACCGACGCCACCCTGGCTGCGGCGTCCAACGCCATCCTGGTTGGCTTCAACGTACGTGCTGATGCCTCTGCACGTAAAGTGATTGAAGCGGAAAGCCTGGATCTGCGTTACTACTCCGTCATCTATAACCTGATTGACGAAGTGAAAGCGGCGATGAGCGGTATGCTGTCTCCGGAACTGAAACAGCAGATTATCGGTCTGGCGGAAGTTCGTGACGTGTTCAAATCGCCGAAATTTGGTGCCATCGCAGGCTGTATGGTTACCGAAGGTGTGGTTAAACGTCACAACCCGATCCGCGTTCTGCGTGACAACGTGGTTATCTACGAAGGCGAGCTGGAGTCCCTGCGCCGCTTCAAAGATGACGTTAACGAAGTCCGTAACGGTATGGAATGTGGTATCGGCGTTAAGAACTACAACGACGTCCGCACTGGCGATGTGATCGAAGTATTCGAAATCATCGAGATCCAACGTACCATCGCTTAAGGTTTTTAGGGTTCCATGCGGGATAAGGCGTTTACGCCGCATCCGGCATGGATTGCCTGATGTGACGCTGGCGCGTCTTATCAGGCCAACGTGAACAGCCCTTCCACCTGAAATTAATTTTAAAAAGGGGCTAACAGCCCCTTTTTTGTCAGGAGAATTTATTATGGCGAAAGAATTTGGTCGCCCGCAGCGCGTAGCGCAGGAAATGCAAAAAGAGATCGCTCTCATCCTGCAGCGTGAAATTAAAGATCCTCGCCTGGGCATGATGACCACCGTTTCCGGTGTCGAAATGTCTCGCGACCTGGCGTATGCCAAAGTATATGTGACGTTCCTCAACGACAAAGATGAAGACGCGGTTAAAGCGGGCATCAAAGCGTTGCAAGAAGCTTCTGGTTTCATCCGCAGCCTGCTGGGGAAAGCGATGCGCCTGCGTATCGTGCCGGAACTGACCTTCTTCTACGACAACTCTCTGGTTGAAGGGATGCGCATGTCAAACCTGGTGACCAGCGTGGTCAAACATGACGAAGAACGTCGTGTTAACCCGGACGACAGCAAGGAGGACTAATGAGTCGTCCTCGTCGTCGCGGTCGCGACATTAACGGCGTTTTGTTGCTGGATAAACCGCAGGGTATGTCCAGCAATGATGCGCTGCAAAAAGTGAAACGGATTTATAACGCCAACCGTGCCGGGCATACCGGTGCTCTGGACCCGCTGGCAACTGGCATGTTGCCAATTTGCTTCGGGGAAGCGACGAAGTTTTCCCAGTATCTGCTGGACTCCGACAAACGCTATCGGGTCATTGCGCGTCTTGGACAGCGTACCGATACTTCTGATGCCGACGGACAAATCGTTGAAGAACGTCCGGTAACCTTTAGCGCAGAGCAACTGGCGGCGGCGCTGGATACTTTCCGTGGCGATATCGAACAGATCCCTTCGATGTATTCAGCACTGAAATATCAGGGTAAAAAACTGTACGAATATGCGCGTCAGGGCATTGAAGTACCGCGTGAAGCGCGCCCGATTACCGTTTATGAATTGCTGTTTATTCGCCACGAAGGCAATGAGCTGGAGCTGGAAATTCACTGCTCAAAAGGCACTTATATCCGCACCATCATTGATGACCTGGGTGAAAAACTCGGTTGTGGCGCGCATGTTATTTACCTGCGTCGTCTGGCGGTAAGTAAATATCCGGTTGAACGGATGGTGACCCTGGAACATCTGCGTGAACTGGTCGAACAAGCCGAACAGCAGGATATTCCGGCTGCGGAGTTACTTGATCCATTACTGATGCCAATGGACAGTCCAGCTTCGGACTACCCGGTGGTGAATCTTCCGTTAACGTCTTCTGTTTACTTCAAAAATGGTAACCCAGTTCGTACATCCGGTGCGCCGCTGGAAGGACTGGTTCGCGTTACAGAAGGTGAGAACGGCAAGTTTATCGGTATGGGCGAAATTGACGATGAAGGCCGCGTCGCGCCTCGTCGCCTGGTGGTTGAATACCCGGCGTAATGTTAACCGTCTTGCGATAACAGGTCGCTACGAGTAGAATACTGCCGCTTAACGTCGCGTAAATTGTTTAACACTTTGCGTAACGTACACTGGGATCGCTGAATTAGAGATCGGCGTCCTTTCATTCTATATACTTTGGAGTTTTAAAATGTCTCTAAGTACTGAAGCAACAGCTAAAATCGTTTCTGAGTTTGGTCGTGACGCAAACGACACCGGTTCTACCGAAGTTCAGGTAGCACTGCTGACTGCACAGATCAACCACCTGCAGGGCCACTTTGCAGAGCACAAAAAAGATCACCACAGCCGTCGTGGTCTGCTGCGCATGGTTTCTCAGCGTCGTAAACTGCTCGACTACCTGAAACGTAAAGACGTAGCACGTTACACCCAGCTCATCGAGCGCCTGGGTCTGCGTCGCTAATTCCTGCGAGTTTCAGAAAAGGGGGCCTGAGTGGCCCCTTTTTTCAAGCTGACGGCAGCAATTCACTGGAAACTAATGTATTGTTGCTATGAATGATCTTCCGTTGCAGAGGTTCGCGCGGCTAATGAGAGGCTTTACCCACATAGAGCTGGGTTAGGGTTGTCATTAGTCGCGAGGATGCGCAGAAGATCGGGTATTAACACCAGTGCCGTAAGGTACTGTCTAAGAAAGAGAAAGGATATTACATTGCTTAATCCGATCGTTCGTAAATTCCAGTACGGCCAACACACCGTGACTCTGGAAACCGGCATGATGGCTCGTCAGGCTACTGCCGCTGTTATGGTTAGCATGGATGACACCGCGGTATTTGTTACCGTTGTTGGCCAGAAAAAAGCCAAACCAGGTCAGGACTTCTTCCCACTGACCGTTAACTATCAGGAGCGTACCTACGCTGCTGGTCGTATCCCGGGTAGCTTCTTCCGTCGTGAAGGTCGTCCAAGCGAAGGCGAAACCCTGATCGCGCGTCTGATTGACCGCCCGATTCGCCCGCTGTTCCCGGAAGGCTTCGTCAACGAAGTTCAGGTTATCGCCACCGTGGTTTCTGTTAACCCGCAAGTTAACCCGGATATCGTCGCGATGATTGGTGCTTCCGCAGCACTGTCTCTGTCTGGTATTCCGTTCAATGGTCCGATTGGTGCTGCTCGCGTAGGTTACATCAATGACCAGTACGTACTGAACCCGACTCAGGACGAGCTGAAAGAGAGCAAACTGGATCTGGTTGTTGCCGGTACTGAAGCCGCTGTTCTGATGGTTGAATCTGAAGCTGAACTGCTGAGCGAAGACCAGATGCTGGGCGCAGTAGTGTTCGGTCATGAACAACAGCAGGTTGTTATTCAGAACATCAATGAACTGGTGAAAGAAGCCGGTAAACCACGTTGGGACTGGCAGCCGGAGCCGGTAAACGAAGCGCTGAACGCGCGCGTTGCTGCACTGGCTGAAGCTCGCCTGAGCGATGCTTACCGCATCACCGACAAACAAGAGCGTTATGCGCAGGTTGATGTCATCAAATCTGAAACCATCGCGACGCTGCTTGCTGAAGACGAAACCCTGGACGAAAACGAACTGGGTGAAATTCTGCACGCTATCGAGAAAAACGTTGTTCGTAGCCGCGTACTGGCAGGCGAACCGCGTATCGACGGTCGTGAAAAAGATATGATCCGTGGTCTGGATGTGCGTACTGGCGTGCTGCCGCGTACTCACGGTTCTGCGCTGTTCACCCGTGGTGAAACGCAGGCGCTGGTTACCGCAACGCTGGGTACTGCTCGTGACGCGCAGGTTCTTGATGAACTGATGGGCGAACGTACCGATACCTTCCTGTTCCACTACAACTTCCCTCCGTACTCCGTAGGCGAAACCGGCATGGTCGGTTCTCCGAAGCGTCGTGAAATTGGTCACGGTCGTCTGGCGAAGCGCGGCGTGCTGGCAGTCATGCCGGATATGGACAAATTCCCGTACACCGTACGTGTTGTGTCTGAAATCACTGAATCCAACGGTTCCTCTTCTATGGCTTCCGTGTGCGGCGCGTCTCTGGCGCTGATGGACGCAGGTGTGCCGATCAAAGCTGCCGTTGCGGGTATCGCAATGGGTCTGGTGAAAGAAGGCGACAACTACGTTGTACTGTCTGACATTTTGGGCGACGAAGATCACCTGGGCGATATGGACTTCAAAGTTGCGGGTTCCCGCGAGGGTATCTCTGCATTGCAGATGGATATCAAAATTGAAGGTATCACCAAAGAGATCATGCAGGTTGCGCTGAACCAGGCTAAAGGTGCGCGTCTGCATATCCTGGGCGTAATGGAACAGGCGATCAACGCGCCGCGTGGCGATATCTCTGAGTTCGCACCGCGTATCCATACCATCAAGATCAACCCGGACAAGATCAAAGACGTTATCGGTAAAGGCGGCTCTGTTATCCGTGCCCTGACCGACGAAACTGGCACTACCATCGAAATCGAAGATGACGGTACTGTGAAGATCGCAGCGACCGACGGCGAGAAAGCGAAACATGCTATTCGTCGTATCGAAGAGATCACTGCAGAAATCGAAGTGGGCCGCGTCTACACTGGTAAAGTGACCCGTATCGTTGACTTTGGCGCATTTGTTGCCATCGGCGGCGGTAAAGAAGGTCTGGTCCACATCTCTCAAATCGCTGACAAACGCGTTGAGAAAGTGACCGATTACCTGCAGATGGGTCAGGAAGTACCGGTGAAAGTTCTGGAAGTTGATCGCCAGGGCCGTATCCGTCTGAGCATTAAAGAAGCGACTGAGCAGTCTCAACCTGCTGCAGCACCGGAAGCTCCGGCTGCTGAACAGGGCGAGTAAGGTTGCCATTTGCCCTCCGCTGCGGCGGGGGGCTTTTAACCGGGCAGGACGCCTTGTTAGCAACCGGGAACAGGACGTTCATTCAACCGTGGTCTTCGGGAGTGGGAAATGAAGCCTTTTTTGCGCTGGTGTTTCGTTGCGACAGCACTTACGCTTGCAGGATGCAGTAATACTTCCTGGCGTAAAAGTGAAGTCCTCGCGGTACCATTGCAACCGACTTTACAGCAGGAAGTGATTCTGGCACGTATGGAACAAATCCTTGCCAGTCGGGCTTTAACCGATGACGAACGCGCACAGCTTTTATATGAGCGCGGAGTGTTGTATGATAGTCTCGGTCTGAGGGCATTAGCGCGTAACGATTTTTCGCAAGCGCTGGCAATCCGACCGGATATGCCTGAAGTGTTCAATTACTTAGGCATATATTTAACGCAGGCAGGCAATTTTGATGCTGCCTATGAAGCGTTTGATTCTGTACTTGAGCTTGATCCAACTTACAACTACGCGCACTTGAATCGCGGGATCGCATTATATTACGGCGGTCGTGACAAGTTAGCGCAAGATGATCTGCTGGCGTTTTATCAAGACGATCCCAATGATCCTTTCCGTAGTCTGTGGCTTTATCTCGCCGAGCAGAAGCTCGATGAGAAGCAGGCTAAAGAAGTGTTGAAACAGCACTTCGAAAAATCGGATAAGGAACAGTGGGGATGGAACATTGTCGAGTTCTACCTGGGCAACATTAGCGAACAAACGTTAATGGAAAGGCTCAAGGCGGACGCAACGGATAACACCTCGCTCGCTGAGCATCTCAGTGAAACCAACTTCTATTTAGGTAAGTACTACCTAAGTCTGGGGGATTTGGACAGCGCCACGGCCCTGTTCAAACTGGCGGTTGTCAACAACGTTCATAACTTTGTTGAGCACCGATACGCATTGTTGGAATTATCGCTCCTGGGCCAGGACCAAGATGACCTGGCAGAATCGGACCAGCAATAGCTGACGTACACATCAGCCCGTAATCTTTTTTGATTGCCATCACCTTAACGGGTGAGGGCGTTGTTGTTCGTTAATACACCTACTTTGAGCCGGTTCACACTTTTCAATGAAAATTGCTGATCAATTTCATGATGAGTTATGTAGACTGGCCGCCATTAATTTTGAGGCACACGTACTACATGGCTGAATTCGAAACCACTTTTGCAGATCTGGGCCTGAAGGCTCCTATCCTTGAAGCCCTTAACGATCTGGGTTACGAAAAACCATCTCCAATTCAGGCAGAGTGTATTCCACATCTGCTGAATGGCCGCGACGTTCTGGGTATGGCCCAGACGGGGAGCGGAAAAACTGCAGCATTCTCTTTACCTCTGTTGCAGAATCTTGATCCTGAGCTGAAAGCACCACAGATTCTGGTGCTGGCACCGACCCGCGAACTGGCGGTACAGGTTGCTGAAGCAATGACGGATTTCTCTAAACACATGCGCGGCGTAAATGTGGTTGCTCTGTACGGCGGCCAGCGTTATGACGTGCAATTACGCGCCCTGCGTCAGGGGCCGCAGATCGTTGTCGGTACTCCGGGCCGTCTGCTGGACCACCTGAAACGTGGCACTCTGGACCTCTCTAAACTGAGCGGTCTGGTTCTGGATGAAGCTGACGAAATGCTGCGCATGGGCTTCATCGAAGACGTTGAAACCATTATGGCGCAGATCCCGGAAGGTCATCAGACCGCTCTGTTCTCTGCAACCATGCCGGAAGCGATTCGTCGCATTACCCGCCGCTTTATGAAAGAGCCGCAGGAAGTGCGCATTCAGTCCAGCGTGACTACCCGTCCTGACATCAGCCAGAGCTACTGGACTGTCTGGGGTATGCGCAAAAACGAAGCACTGGTACGTTTCCTGGAAGCGGAAGATTTTGATGCGGCGATTATCTTCGTTCGTACCAAAAACGCGACTCTGGAAGTGGCTGAAGCTCTTGAGCGTAACGGCTACAACAGCGCCGCGCTGAACGGTGACATGAACCAGGCGCTGCGTGAACAGACACTGGAACGCCTGAAAGATGGTCGTCTGGACATCCTGATTGCGACCGACGTTGCAGCCCGTGGCCTGGACGTTGAGCGTATCAGCCTGGTAGTTAACTACGATATCCCGATGGATTCTGAGTCTTACGTTCACCGTATCGGTCGTACCGGTCGTGCGGGTCGTGCTGGCCGCGCGCTGCTGTTCGTTGAGAACCGCGAGCGTCGTCTGCTGCGCAACATTGAACGTACTATGAAGCTGACTATTCCGGAAGTAGAACTGCCGAACGCAGAACTGCTGGGCAAACGCCGTCTGGAAAAATTCGCCGCTAAAGTACAGCAGCAGCTGGAAAGCAGCGATCTGGATCAATACCGCGCACTGCTGAGCAAAATTCAGCCGACTGCAGAAGGTGAAGAGCTGGATCTCGAAACTCTGGCTGCGGCACTGCTGAAAATGGCACAGGGTGAACGTACTCTGATCGTACCGCCAGATGCGCCGATGCGTCCGAAACGTGAATTCCGTGACCGTGATGACCGTGGTCCGCGCGATCGTAACGACCGTGGCCCGCGTGGTGACCGTGAAGATCGTCCGCGTCGTGAACGTCGTGATGTTGGCGATATGCAGCTGTACCGCATTGAAGTGGGCCGTGATGATGGTGTTGAAGTTCGTCATATCGTTGGTGCGATTGCTAACGAAGGCGACATCAGCAGCCGTTACATTGGTAACATCAAGCTGTTTGCTTCTCACTCCACCATCGAACTGCCGAAAGGTATGCCGGGTGAAGTGCTGCAACACTTTACGCGCACTCGCATTCTCAACAAGCCGATGAACATGCAGTTACTGGGCGATGCACAGCCGCATACTGGCGGTGAGCGTCGTGGCGGTGGTCGTGGTTTCGGTGGCGAACGTCGTGAAGGCGGTCGTAACTTCAGCGGTGAACGCCGTGAAGGTGGCCGTGGTGATGGTCGTCGTTTTAGCGGCGAACGTCGTGAAGGCCGCGCTCCGCGTCGTGATGACTCTACCGGTCGTCGTCGTTTCGGTGGTGATGCGTAATCATCGCTGAACAGCGAACACAATCTGTAAAATAATATATACAGCCCCGATTTTTACCATCGGGGCTTTTTTTCTGTCTTTTGTACTCGCGTACTGGTACAGTGCAATGCATAACAACGCAGTCGCACTATTTTTCACTGGAGAGAAGCCCTCATGGCAACACTAACCACCACCCAAACGTCACCGTCGCTGCTTGGCGGCGTGGTGATTATCGGCGGCACCATTATTGGCGCAGGGATGTTTTCTCTGCCAGTGGTCATGTCCGGGGCGTGGTTTTTCTGGTCAATGGCGGCGCTGATCTTTACCTGGTTCTGTATGCTGCATTCCGGCTTGATGATTCTGGAAGCTAACCTGAATTACCGAATCGGTTCGAGTTTTGACACCATCACCAAAGATTTGCTGGGCAAAGGCTGGAACGTGGTCAACGGTATTTCCATTGCCTTTGTGCTCTATATCCTGACCTATGCCTATATTTCTGCCAGTGGTTCAATTCTGCATCACACCTTCGCAGAGATGTCGCTAAACGTCCCGGCACGGGCGGCGGGTTTTGGTTTTGCACTGCTGGTAGCGTTTGTGGTGTGGTTGAGTACTAAGGCCGTCAGCCGCATGACGGCGATTGTGCTGGGGGCGAAAGTCATTACCTTCTTCCTCACCTTTGGCAGCCTGTTGGGGCATGTGCAGCCTGCGACATTGTTCAACGTTGCAGAAAGCAATGCATCTTATGCGCCGTATCTGCTGATGACATTGCCGTTCTGCCTGGCGTCGTTTGGTTATCACGGTAACGTGCCAAGCCTGATGAAGTATTACGGCAAAGATCCGAAAACCATCGTGAAATGCCTGGTGTACGGTACGCTGATGGCACTGGCGCTGTATACCATCTGGTTGCTGGCGACGATGGGTAACATCCCGCGTCCGGAGTTTATCGGTATTGCAGAGAAGGGCGGTAATATTGATGTGCTGGTACAGGCATTAAGCGGCGTGCTGAACAGCCGTAGCCTGGACCTTCTGCTGGTCGTGTTCTCAAACTTTGCGGTAGCGAGTTCGTTCCTTGGCGTAACGCTGGGTTTGTTTGACTATCTGGCAGATCTGTTTGGTTTCGATGACTCGGCTATGGGCCGCTTGAAAACAGCATTGTTGACCTTTGCACCGCCTGTTGTGGGTGGTCTGCTGTTCCCGAATGGATTCCTGTACGCCATTGGTTATGCTGGTTTAGCGGCTACCATCTGGGCGGCAATTGTTCCGGCACTGCTGGCCCGCGCATCGCGTAAACGCTTTGGCAGCCCGAAATTCCGCGTCTGGGGCGGCAAGCCGATGATTACGCTGATTCTGGTGTTTGGCGTCGGCAACGCATTGGTACATATTTTATCGAGCTTTAATTTACTGCCGGTGTATCAGTAATCAGCGGTGCCTTATCCAACATTTCTGCTGCCTACACAATGCCTGATGCGCTTCGCTTATCAGGTCTACGTAGGACAGCGTTGCCAGCTCGGATAAGGCTTCCCGCGTTAAGACACACTATCCCAACAACTCTTCCTTAACATCCATCGCCAGCTCAAACGAATGCAGCCGCGCCTGGTGGTCGAAAATCTGCCCGTTGACCATAATCTCATCAGCGTCGGTTTCGCGCAGGATCGACTGCAAGCCATGACGCACTTTCGCTTTATCACCTACCAACGACATACTCAGCGCCTGCTGCACACCATACTGTTCGGACGGCGACCAGAACTGATCCATATTTTGAATCGGTGGCGGCAGTTGCCCGGTTTCGCCGCGGCGCAGCTTCACAAAGGCTTGCTGCATTGAGGTAAACAGGAATTCGGCATCGCGGTTGCTGTCGGCGGCGATAATATTGATGCACACCATCGCGTATGGTTTTTCCAGTCGTGCCGACGGTTTGAAGTTGCTGCGATAAAGATGCAGCGCCTGGAACAACATATCCGGCGCGAAGTGTGAGGCAAACGCGAACGGCAGACCAAGCTGCGCCGCCAGTTGCGCGCTGTAAAGGCTGGAGCCTAACAACCACACGGGGATTTTCTCGCCATAGCCTGGTACCGGGCGCACATGCGGATTGGGATCGCGGGCGTCAAACCAGTCCACCAGCTCCGCGACATCGCGGGGGAAATTATCAATATCGCCGCTCATATGGCGACGCAGCGCCATCATTGTCCGTTGGTCACTACCTGACGCACGCCCCAGCCCCAAATCGATTCGCCCCGGATAGAGTGTATTGAGCGTGCCGAACTGTTCGGCAATGACCAACGGTGAGTGGTTAGGCAACATCACGCCGCCAGACCCCAGATGCAGCGTGGTGGTATTCGCCGCCAGATAGCCAATCAATACCGACGTGGCAGCACTGGCAATGCCAGTCATATTGTGGTGTTCTGCCAGCCAGTAGCGATGATAGCCGCGCTTTTCAGCCAGACGGGCGAGATCGAGAGAGTGGGAGAATGCTTCTCGCGCTGAAGAACCTTCGGGAATGGGGGCCAGATCGAGTAGCGAAAACGCAATGGTTTTATCAGTCATAACAGCTCACTTTGTTACCGATTAATCTTTAATACTGCATTAAAGAGTAGTTAAAGTTGTTAACAAAGTGAGCTGTGCTCTAAATAATTCGAGTTGCAGGAAGGCGACAAGAGAGTGAATCTCCAGGAGCTTACATAAGTAAGTGACTGGGGTGAACGAATGCAGATGCAGCACATGCAACTTGAAGTATGACGAGCATATTTACTTAGGCTTGCAGCTCCAGTCCTGCCAGCCGCCGCCAGTAGCCGTTACAGTCGCTGTTTGCCGTCAACAATAGTGGCGCAGCGCCATTTTCATTAGCGCGGAAGGCGTCGAGCATCGCGAAAGTGTCAGTACCCTGCGGTGACAGGCGGACCACATCAACCAATCCCTGCATGGATGTCAGCTCGTTACCGAGGTTGTAAACGTAGCCGCTCATGGTCTGAATGCCATTGAGTACAAACACTTGTTGGTTTTCCTGCGACAGCACGTTGCGCCCGTTCGGATACTTAATGCAGCAGGTTTCACACTCATCTTTCGGGCGGTCTTCCGAACGCGCGGTAAAGCAGCGAGCGGAGTAGGCCAGCGGTAGATGACCGTAGCTCAGGACTTCCACTTCAAACTGGTTGCGAATGCCCAGCTCATCGCACTGATTAAGCAGATTCACCAGCCAGTCGCGGGAAAGCTCCACCGGCATACACCAGCGCATCATGCCCTGTTTGAGCAATATTTTCAGCGTCACCGCGTTGTAGCAGTTCAGCGCGTGCCCGGCGACGAACGGCAGTTTGCGTTCAGCGCACATATTCACCACGCCGAGATCGCTGGCTTCAATCAGAAACTCACCGTTCTCAACATAGCGTTTCAGTTCGCCCAGTTCAGAGGATGCCTGCACCAGCGCCAGCGTGGAGAGCACAATCTGCTTGCCACTTCCGGCGAGCGATTTTGCCATCTCCAGCCAGTCGCCAACTTTGGTTGCCCGGCGCTTGCTGCATACCGCTTCACCAAGATAAATCACGTCGGCGCTGCTGGTGGCGGCCTGCTGATAAAAATCTTCCAGCGTCTCTTTTGGCCAGTACCACAGCACTGGCCCTAAGGAATATTTCATTGCTCTTCTCACTGCCATTTACGGTGATACGCGCCAAGGGTGGTCTGCGTGCCTTCGGACATCGACCCGAGCGTCTCCATCCACGCGCTTTGCGGATCGGCCTTACAACGGTCGATAGCCTGACGCCAGACTTTCGCCACCTGGCTGACATACGCCGGGCTACGCTGGCGGCCTTCAATTTTCACCGAAGCAATATTCGCCGCCATTAACTCCGGCAGCAGTTCCAGGGTATTGAGACTGGTTGGTTCTTCCAGCGCGTGATAGCGCTCGCCGTCCACCAGATAACGCCCTTTACACAGCGTCGGATAACCTGCGTTTTCGCCGTCCTGATAACGGTCGATCAGCACTTCGTTCAGGCGGGATTCCAGCCCCTGCGGCGTTTGTTGCCAGCGCACGAAACGGGCCGGAGAACACGCGCCCACGGTGTTAGGCGACTCACCCGTCAGATACGACGACAGATAGCAACGGCCTTCCGACATAATGCACAGGCTGCCGAAAGCAAACACTTCCAGTGGTACAGGTGTGACCCGTGCCAGCTGTTTCACCTGATGAATCGACAACACGCGCGGCAGCACCACGCGGGCAACGTCAAAATGGCGATGATAAAAGTTAATCGCCTCTTCATTGGTCGCCGAAGCCTGCACCGATACGTGGCGCTCAATATTCGGATAACGCTCGGCGGCGTATTCCAGCATGGCGAGGTCGGCGAGGATCAGCGCGTCGGCACCCAGCTGCGCCGCCATATCCACGGCGCGCTGCCAACGGGCGTAACCGTCCGGATGCGCAAAAGTGTTAATCGCGATGTGAAGTTTGCGGCGATGTTGATGGACAAAACTCACCGCTTCCTGCAATTTTTTCTCGGTAAAGTTAAGGCCGGCGAAGTGACGGGCATTGGTATCATCTTTTAGCCCGATATAAACAGCATCTGCGCCGTTTTCGATGGCCGCCTTAAGCGCCGGGAGATTTCCGGCAGGGCAGAGCAGCTCCATAATTTTTCCTGAAGGTTGCGCTATCAAAACGCAAAAATGTTAACGAACTGGGATTTTAGTTAACCTTGCTGCGACAATTTTTGATTTAAGGCAGTTAAAGTTGTATTGGTGGTAGCAGCAATTTCATATGGAATTGTTGATTTATACCGCTATGTTATTTTTCTGATATGGCAAAATAGGATGATTGTTGAAACAGGGAGTAAAACTCGTGTTGAATAAACTGCGTTCCCGTATTGTGCATTTGGGGCCATCTCTGTTGAGTGTACCGGTAAAACTGACGCCATTTGCGCTAAAACGCCAGGTTCTTGAGCAGGTCTTAAGCTGGCAATTCCGTCAGGCGCTGGATGATGGCGAGCTGGAGTTTCTTGAAGGCCGCAGGTTAAGTATTCATGTGCGTGATATTGACCTGCAATGGTTTACCTCGGTGGTGAATGGCAAACTGGTGGTCAGCCAGAACGCGCAAGCTGATGTGAGTTTTAGTGCCGACGCCAGCGATCTGCTGATGATTGCGGCGCGTAAACAAGATCCAGATACGCTCTTCTTCCAGCGTCGGCTGGTGATTGAAGGCGATACGGAGCTGGGGCTGTATGTGAAAAACCTGATGGACGCCATTGAACTGGAGCAAATGCCGAAAGCCTTACGCATGATGCTGCTGCAACTGGCGGATTTTGTTGAGGCGGGAATGAAAACCGCGCCTGAAACCAAACAGACATCGGTAGGTGAACCATGCTAATTCGAGTAGAAATTCCCATTGATGCGCCGGGTATTGATGCCCTGCTGCGTCGCTCATTCGAAAGTGATGCGGAAGCGAAGCTGGTTCACGATCTGCGTGAAGATGGCTTTCTGACGCTGGGGCTGGTGGCGACAGATGACGAAGGTCAGGTCATTGGCTATGTGGCATTTAGTCCGGTTGATGTGCAGGGCGAAGACCTGCAATGGGTCGGCATGGCACCGTTGGCGGTTGATGAAAAATACCGTGGACAGGGGCTGGCACGCAAACTGGTCTATGAAGGACTCGATTCGCTTAATGAGTTCGGCTATGCCGCAGTGGTGACGCTGGGCGATCCGGCGCTGTACAGTCGTTTCGGCTTTGAACTGGCGGCGCATCACGATCTGCGTTGCCGCTGGCCGGGCACTGAAAGCGCCTTCCAGGTACATCGTTTAGCGGATGACGCGCTGAATGGCGTAACCGGTCTGGTTGAGTATCACGAGCATTTCAATCGCTTTTAATCTCCGGGGTTTGCAGGCTGCTCAACAGTTCTGCAAACCCTGCGCCTTCCGCTACCAGACGCTCTTTTTGCCGTTTGGTCAGTTGCTTAACGCGATATTCCGCCCGTAGTGCCAGCGAACGGTCGCCCACTGGCGCAGAAAACGCCAGCGTCAGTTCTCCTTTCCCGCGCAGTGCTTTCGCCCCTTTGCCGCTTTGGTGCTGCTGATAGCGGCGTTCGACATCCGTGGTGATCCCGGTATAAAGCTTATTGTCGGCGGTACGGATCAAGTAAAGAAACCAGGGTGTCATCGTCTGCGTCGCATGTTAAGGTCAGGCCCACAGTATAAAAGAGAACAGCAATGGAAACACTCATCACCATCAGCCGTTGGTTGGCAAAACAACATGTTGTCACCTGGTGTGTGCAGCAGGAAGGGGAACTGTGGTGCGCTAATGCTTTTTATCTGTTTGATGCGCAGAAAGTCGCCTTCTACATTTTGACGGAAGAAAAAACGCGCCACGCGCAGATGAGTGGGCCGCAGGCTGCGGTTGCCGGAACGGTAAACGGTCAGCCGAAAACGGTAGCGTTAATTCGCGGTGTGCAGTTTAAAGGTGAGATCCGCAGGCTGGAAGGTGAGGAAAGCGACCTCGCGCGCAAGGCGTACAATCGTCGCTTTCCGGTTGCCAGAATGCTGTCGGCCCCGGTGTGGGAAATCCGGCTCGATGAAATCAAATTCACCGACAACACGCTGGGCTTTGGTAAAAAAATGATTTGGCTACGCGACTCAGGCACCGAGCAGGCGTAACGCCTCGCGGTTAAACGCTGGCAGATCGTCCGGTGTCCGGCTGGTAACCAGCTGATCTTTATCAACCACGACTTCCTGATCGTAAAATTCCGCGCCCGCATTTTTAACATCAATAATGATCGGTTTAACTGCGGTCAGTTTGCGCCCCCGAATCACATCGGCGCTGATCAGCAGCTGCGGACCGTGACAGATGGCGAAAACAGGTTTGCCGCTATTCACAAAATCACGGGTAAAGGTGACAAAACGGTTGTCCCCACGCAGATAATCCGGTGAATGGCCGCCCGGTAGCAGCAGGGCATCGAACTCCGCTGGCGTCACTTCATCGATGGATTTATCGATGGTCACGCTGGCTTCTCCTTTTTTGCCTTTCACCGTTTTACCCGCTTGCTTTTCAATGGTAATTACTTCGTGTCCGGCTTTACGGAACTCGTCTGCGGGTGAAGTAAATTCTGAATCCTCAAATTCATCACTGATTAAAACGGCAATTTTCTTACTCATGCTTCCTCCGCGTTGTTGCATTGGATGAGGCGAATTTCCCACAATCGGGGATAATTACCTCATGGTCTATTAAGACTGGTGCATGAGCCGTGGAGCGCAAGGCAGACAATTCTGTAAAGGAGCGAAGATGAGTCAGGTACTGATTACAGGCGCAACGGGGCTGGTGGGCGGTCACCTGCTGCGGATGTTGATTAATGAACCGAAAGTTAACGCCATTGCTGCGCCGACGCGACGTCCGTTGGGCGATATGCCCGGGGTGTTTAATCCCCATGATCCGCAACTGAGTGACGCGTTGGCGCAGGTCACCGACCCCATCGACATTGTGTTTTGTTGTCTCGGCACCACGCGGCGAGAAGCGGGGAGCAAAGAGGCGTTTATTCATGCCGATTACACGCTGGTAGTGGATACCGCATTAACCGGGCGGCGGCTGGGCGCGCAGCATATGCTGGTGGTCAGTGCTATGGGGGCCAATGCCCACTCGCCGTTTTTCTATAACCGCGTCAAAGGGGAGATGGAAGAAGCATTAATTGCCCAGAACTGGCCGAAATTGACCATTGCTCGCCCGTCGATGTTACTGGGCGATCGTAGCAAACAGCGGATGAACGAAACGCTTTTTGCGCCGCTGTTCCGTTTGTTACCAGGTAACTGGAAATCCATTGATGCGAGAGACGTGGCGCGGGTCATGCTGGCAGAGGCGATGCGGCCTGAGCATGAAGGCGTGACGATTTTAAGCTCTTCAGAATTACGCAAAAGAGCTGAATAATTATTCCCAAGAATTGATAGTGAGCGTAATATTCACGCGCTCAATTATCATAACTTATTCCTAGGGAATGCTATGACTGGTCAGTCTTCATCTCAGGCGGCAACGCCCATTCAGTGGTGGAAACCCGCGCTTTTCTTTCTCGTTGTCATTGCCGGTCTCTGGTATGTGAAATGGCAACATTACTACGGCAAAGCGTTTACTGCAGCCGAAACCCACAGTATCGGTAAATCTATCCTTGCGCAGGCGGATGCTAATCCGTGGCAAGCGGCGTTGGATTACGCGATGATCTATTTCCTCGCAGTATGGAAAGCGGCGGTGCTGGGGGTGATCCTCGGTTCGTTGATTCAGGTGCTGAATCCCGCGTGACTGGTTGTTGCGTACGCTTGGGCAATCGCGCTTTCGCGGCACGCTGCTGGGAACGCTGTTTTCGCTGCCGGGCATGATGTGTACCTGCTGTGCGGCTCCGGTCGCGGCGGGGATGCGTCGCCAACAGGTATCGATGGGCGGTGCGCTGGCATTCTGGATGGGCAATCCGGTGTTAAACCCGGCGACGCTGGTGTTTATGGGGTTTGTCCTCGGCTGGGGTTTTGCGGCGATTCGTCTGGTGGCCGGGCTGGTGATGGTGTTGCTGATTGCGACGCTGGTGCAAAAATGGGTGCGTGAAACACCGCAAACGCAGGCACCGGTCGAAATTGACATACCGGAAGCACAGAGCGGTTTTTTTAGCCGCTGGGGCAGGGCGCTATGGACACTTTTCTGGAGTACGATCCCGGTTTACATCCTTGCAGTACTGGTGTTGGGTGCCGCACGCGTCTGGTTATTCCCCCATGCCGATGGTGCTGTCGATAACAGCCTGATGTGGGTGGTGGCGATGGCGGTAGCAGGATGCTTGTTTGTCATTCCCACGGCAGCAGAAATTCCGATTGTACAAACGATGATGCTGGCAGGTATGGGAACCGCTCCGGCGCTGGCATTGTTGATGACGCTCCCGGCAGTGAGTTTGCCGTCACTGATTATGCTGCGCAAAGCGTTCCCGGCGAAAGCCTTATGGCTGACAGGGGCGATGGTGGCAGTGTCTGGTGTGATTGTCGGCGGGCTGGCGCTGTTGTTCTGATTTGAGGGAAAACATGTCGGATGCGGCGTAAACGCCTTATCCGACCTACGGTTTGCATCGTTGTAGGCCTGATAAGACGCGGCAAGCGTCGCATCAGGCATTACAAGGGGCTGCTATTTAATAAACGTAAACGCTGTGGTTACCCGCTTTACGCCGCTCACCCGGCTGGCAATATCTGCCGCCGCTTTCGCTTCACGTTCAGTCACCAGCCCCATCAGGAACACTTCACCGTTTTCGGTGGTCACTTTCACGTTGGACGATTTCACCAGGTCGCTGGTTAAGAGCTGCGAACGCACTTTGGTGGTGATCCACGTATCGTTAGATGCTTCGCCCAGACCAATCGGCTGGCCCTGACGAATCTCGTTATACACTTCGTTGGCACCGTCTACGCCCATAGCAATCTGTTTGGCGCGAGCCGAAAGTTCAGCATTTGGTGACTGCCCAACCAGCAGCACTTTGCCCTGATACGCCGTGACATTAATACGGGTTTCTTTCTTAATCTGTTCGTCTTTCGACAATGCGCTGTTCACGCGCACTTCCAGGGTACCATCGTCCACCTGGGTGCCGACACTGCGTGGGTCAGTTGCGGCTTTGGTACCCACAGCAGCGGTACCCACTACGGCAGCGGCAACACAACCTTGCAACAGCAGCGCGGAAATAAGGACTGCGATTGGCGATAATGCCTTCATGTATTCTCCTTAATCATCCTGGTGAGGGAAAAGCGTGTTATCGATCAGATCGCACAGGCAATTTACCGTCAGCATATGCATTTCCTGAATGCGAGCACTACGATGCGAAGGAATGCGGATCTCCACATCCTGTGGCCCTAACAAACCTGCAAGTTCGCCGCCGTCATAGCCGGTCAATGCCACAATGGTCATATCACGCGTAACGGCGGCTTCAACTGCTTTAACAATATCGCGGCTGTTGCCACGGGTGGAAATGGCTAACAATACATCTCCCGCATGACCCAGCGCCCGCACCTGTTTTGCATACACTTCATCATGTAAGCGATCGTTGGCAATCGCCGTTAAGACAACATTATCAGTATTTAGTGCAATGGCAGGTAAGCTGGGCCGCTCCGTTTCGAAACGGTTGATCATGCTGGCAGCAAAATGCTGTGCATTGGCAGCGGAAGTTCCATTACCACAACAGAGGATTTTGTTGCCATTGAGCAGAGACTGAACCAGCGTCATGGCTGCACGGGAGATGGCATCCGGAAGCGCCTCTGCCGCCGCAATTTGAGTTTGAATGCTTTCAGTGAAGCAAGCTTTAATTCTTTCTTGCACGCTAATCCTTAAACCTTAATTATGAGTGGTCATTAAAGGCATCCTTAATCCACTCAACCTCATTCCCGGTGAAGGCTACCACATCGAACCGGCAATCCACAGTATCAAAACTCCCATTATGACGCGCGAGCCACAAGCGGGCAGTCTGTAATAATTTGTGTTGTTTGCTGCGGGTCACACTGGCTGCCGCGCCGCCATAAAGCGCAGAGCGGCGGTAACGCACCTCGACAAAAACGGTGGTCCAGCCTTCACGCATTATCAGATCGATCTCACCGCCACGCTCGTTCACGTTAGCGGCGACAAATCGCAGTCCTTTGCCTTCCAGCCAGCGACGCGCTTGTACTTCCCACGCATCGCCGGTCTGTTTGGTGGTTAACTGGCGGGGACTACCTGACCTTGTTGGTACTGTAGCCATGATAACTTCCTGTTAATCACGCAATCCGGGTTTGCCGTCAGGCTTCCGGTATTACCGTTGATTTCAAAACCCTGAACCTGGCGCATTTGTGAGAAATGATTTGCCAGCGACCAGGCATCGACGCCCATCGCATACATGCGAGCCAGTGAATAATCGTTATTCACCGCGCTGAGTGCCTGCTGCATTAACGGCAGATTACCGCCCGCCAGCATCGGGATTTCGCTGTACTGCAAACCTTCCATCTCCAGACGGAAATCCGGGCCTGCGGTGCCTTGTGCGCTGCGGGAGCTGGCGTACAGCATTGCACCGCTCTGGCTACCGTTACGCATGGCGATCATCGGTTTGATAAAAGCGATTTCACCCGGCGTTGCCACAATGTACACCGCATCGACACGACCGCCATTATTGGTGAACTGGTCATCGGTTGGCGTGGTTTGCAGCGTTGGATTGTTGGTCGTCATGCCGGAGTCGGTTGTCGCTCTGGGAGTAATCGGGGTACCCGTTAAAGCGATACCAGAACCGCCGTTAACACCCGCGCGTAATTCGCTGGTGGAACCAAATTTTTGTTGCAGAACGGTGCCGCCGCCCAGTTTCTGCCACTCCTGCGCAAACGCATTGGCTACGCGATCGCCCAATGAACTGCGTGGGATCAGCACCAGCGGCGCTTGTTTACCCTGGTCACGAATATGACGCGCTGCATCGCGCGCTTCGTCTTCCGGTGAAAGCGCGAAGTAACAAATATTGACGCGGTTTTCGATATTCTCCGGCTGGTTCAGTGCCAGCACGTTCAGCGGGGTGTTGCTCTTAAGCAACTCTTCAACGTTATTTTTCAGCAACGGACCAACCACAATACTCGCGCCATCCTGCTGAACCTGGCTTAAGATCTGGCTAAGTGGTTGTGATGAGGTATCGTAGATTTTCAGCTCTGCGGATGGATTTGCGGGTGCGCTTACCGCTGCGGTGCTTGTCGCCGGGGCGCTTACAGGCACCGGCTGGGCCGCAGGCTGATCACCGGTCAGATCGCTAACCGAGGCTTGTGCCGGGCTGGCAACGCCATCCGCAGTTTGCGGCTGAGGTTGTTCTGCTACGTCTGCGGCAGGTGCGGCAGCTACCTGAGCCGCCACTGGCTGAGTGCCGATATTTTTCGCAGCTTCAAAGCCTTGCTGAATAGTGCGACCAAATACCGCTGCCTGGCCATTCAGCGGCAACAGCAGGGCGATTTTGTTGGTCGAGGCTGGTTTAAACGCTTTTACGTTAACCAACTGCGTTGGCAGCATTTTCGCGCCCGGATTGTTCGGATAACGTTTCTGCCAGTCGGCGATCCCGGCTTTCATCATATCGGGATCGTTACGGTTATCAAACCAGACGCGCTGCAGATCCAGCCAGCCTTGCAGAATATTTTCGTCGGCGTTGATCACCAGCGTATTCGCCTGTTCCTGAGTCATGGAGGAGAGCGCCTGCCAGGTGGCATCAATATTCTGCTTTTTTTCTTTCGCGCCGAGCAGCGGTTCCTGAGCAATTAACGCGCGCAGTAAATCAATGGAAGGACGCCCCTGGCTGGCATCGATTTTTGCCTGCCAGTAACGCGCTTGCTGGTTTTGTTCTAAATCGGCAGGTGTGATTTTCGCCAGCAAGTTTTGCGCGCCAGCAAAATCTTTCTGCGCCAGTTTAATCTCTACCGCCAGCAGTGTTTTCTCGCGACGCTGAGAATCGTTCAGTTCTTGCGGTAGTTGGTTAAACAACTCAACCGCCTGCCTGGTTTTACCTTCTTTCACCAGTGCACGAATGGCGAGTAATTGCCAGTTGATCCTGGTATCATCAGAGCTTTGCTGCATCTGCTGAAGATAAAAGGCAGAATCAGCCTGCGCCGTGCCCTGCATATAAGCAGTGGACTGATCGAGAGTATGGGTGCCACAACCGGCGAAAATCAGGGCTGCCAGAACAACAGGCAGACAACGCGCGGCTTTCAAACGAGAAAATGTTGAGGGTACCATAATGTATCCAGTGATATTTTTTTACGCAATGCTCAATATTAAATCGGCAATACGGACGACACAATGAAACAACACCAATCGGCGGATAATTCTCAGGGCCAGCTTTACATTGTACCGACGCCAATCGGCAATCTGGCGGATATCACCCAGCGTGCGTTAGAGGTATTACAGGCCGTTGATCTGATTGCCGCCGAGGATACTCGTCACACCGGTTTATTGCTGCAACATTTTGGGATTAATGCCCGGTTGTTTGCGCTGCACGACCATAACGAACAACAAAAAGCCGAAACGCTGCTGGCGAAGCTGCAAGAGGGGCAAAACATTGCGCTGGTTTCCGATGCCGGAACGCCGCTAATTAACGATCCTGGCTACCATCTGGTGCGTACCTGCCGTGAAGCGGGGATTCGCGTGGTGCCGCTACCCGGGCCGTGTGCTGCTATCACTGCGTTAAGCGCCGCGGGTTTACCCTCTGACCGTTTCTGTTACGAAGGCTTTTTACCTGCCAAATCAAAAGGCCGCCGTGATGCGCTAAAAGCCATTGAAGCGGAGCCGCGCACGCTGATTTTTTATGAATCCACCCACCGTCTGTTAGATAGCCTGGAAGATATCGTTGCGGTATTAGGCGAATCCCGCTACGTGGTTCTGGCGCGTGAGCTGACCAAAACCTGGGAAACCATTCACGGCGCGCCCGTTGGCGAACTGCTGGCGTGGGTAAAGGAAGATGAAAACCGTCGCAAAGGCGAAATGGTGCTGATTGTCGAAGGTCATAAAGCACAGGAAGAAGACTTACCCGCCGATGCCCTGCGCACGCTGGCGCTGCTACAGGCAGAACTGCCGCTGAAAAAAGCGGCGGCGCTGGTCGCAGAAATTCATGGCGTGAAGAAAAATGCGCTGTATAAGTATGCGCTGGAGCAGCAGGGGTAACAGTGCCGAAGCGTTGCGTTAAT
This sequence comes from Shigella sp. FC1661, assembly GCF_001712525.1. Lineage (NCBI taxonomy): Bacteria > Pseudomonadati > Pseudomonadota > Gammaproteobacteria > Enterobacterales > Enterobacteriaceae > Shigella > Shigella sp. FC1661. Next base: position 1,140 of record NZ_MDGW01000233.1, on the reverse strand, counting down.
CAAAACGCAACGTCTTCTTTTACCGCACCATGACGGTAATGGTGGCTGTGCCCTGAAATTTTCCTGTTTCCAGCTCACCACCGACCAGATTAACTGGCTAGGCGCGCATATTGACGGTGCCATGCCCGGAAGGATCAACGGGAAGGATACCGTTCTGAAAAGGAATATTTGCAACTCCGCCGCCGAGATTTTCAATACGAATACCGACATCGGGCACATTGTCTGAACTTCTTCGCCTGGCGACCAGGTTGTACTGGTCTACTACCCCAGTTGTACCGTCGATGCGCATTTGCAACGAGTTTTTAATCTTTGAAGTATCACCACAGTCATAAGTGATATCAAAGTCTACTGGAGTAAAACCGTCTGGCATGGCATTACGGGTGGTAAACTTCTGACCATTGATGAATCCAAAATTAACCTTAATAACATCGCCCTGATTAATTTTGCATGACTGTGGGGCGGTGAGATTTCCCTGAATCGATAACTTGACTAAATCATGGAAGTCACCTGTAGACGGGCTTCCCATTCCATCGACCCACGCGCCTTTAATGACGGCAATATCCGTTTTCGGAATGGTCATCGAGCCGAGAAATGGCTTGGTGACATACAGGGTAAAGGTGGTATTTGCACCAATATTAACGGGTCCATAACGAGACGTGTCACCCTGGCAAACACCCGTTTGGGTTGCAGCAGAATATACGGTGCTGCTTTTTATCTGTGTGAATCGGGTGTTAACAGAGACAACCTGGTCGGTTGTGAGTCTAGACTGGCCCCCTGAATCTCCAGACAACCAGTATCACTTAAATAAGTGATAGTCTTAATACTAGTTTTTAGACTAGTCATTGGAGTACAGATGATTGATGTCTTAGGGCCGGAGAAACGCAGACGGCGTACCACACAGGAAAAGATCGCAATTGTTCAGCAGAGCTTTGAACCGGGGATGACGGTCTCCCTCGTTGCCCGGCAACATGGTGTAGCAGCCAGCCAGTTATTTCTCTGGCGTAAGCAATACCAGGAAGGAAGTCTTACTGCTGTGGCCGCCGGAGAACAGGTTGTTCCTGCCTCTGAACTTGCTGCCGCCATGAAGCAGATTAAAGAACTCCAGCGCCTGCTCGGCAAGAAAACGATGGAAAATGAACT
>NZ_MDGW01000333.1:0-59004 GCF_001712525.1 Shigella sp. FC1661 | reverse complement strand
CTGAGCCATGATCAAACTCTTCAATTTAAAAGTTTGATGCTCAAAGAATTAAACTTCGTAATGAATTACGTGTTCACTCTTGAGACTTGGTATTCATTTATCGTCTTGCGACGTTAAGAATCCGTATCTTCGAGTACCCACACAGATTGTCTGATAAATTGTTAAAGAGCAGTTGCGACGCGCTTTAGCGCACTGTCGCGAGTGTGGCGTATATTACGCTTTCCTCTTTCAGAGTCAACCCTGAATTTCAGGATTTTTCTCTTCAACCGAACCGGCTGTTTGTGTGAAGTGATTCACATCCGCCGTGTCGATGGAGGCGCATTATAGGGAGTCGTCTCAGGAAGACAAGTGGAAAAATGCATTTTTATTTCAATCGCTCATCTTTTAATCATTATACCGGTTTTTGCTGCTTTTTTATCGCTTGCGGCAGGTCTGCCAGGCTATTTAACACCCAATCCGCCGCGTTTTCTGCTTCAGACGTAATAGGTTTACCCGTACGCACCAGCACTTTTGTTCCCACGTTCGCCGCAGCCGCTGCCTGCATATCTTCTAATTTATCGCCCACCATATAAGAAGCGGCCATATCAATATGCAAATAATCGCGTGCTGACAAAAGCATCCCCGGATGTGGTTTACGGCAGTCGCAGACCTGGCGAAACTCTTCAACACTACCCTGCGGATGATGCGGGCAATAATAGATACCATCCAGATCGACATCTCGGTCCGCCAGCGACCAGTCCATCCACTCGGTCAGCGTTTCAAACTGTGCTTCGGTAAATTTACCGCGAGCAATGCCAGACTGGTTGGTTACTACCACCAGCACAAAGCCCATTTTTTTTAGCTCGCGCATGGCGTCAATAACACCGTCGATAAATTCAAAGTTGTCGATCTCATGGACATAGCCGTGATCGACATTAATGGTGCCATCACGGTCAAGAAAAATTGCGGGTACGCTCTTTGCCACCTTTTATAGCTCCTTAATAAGGCATGTGACGCTAGTATCGCATGTTTCGACCTGCAAGAAAGTGCTCTTCGCATAAACCTGATTGATTTAGACGTCTGGATGCCTTAACATCCATTTCATTGACGGCGTTGCCCGTTTCAGGCATTCGAGATGCCACGACTAACTTAATGACGATAATAAATAATCAATGATAAAACTTTCGAATATCACCAAAGTGTTCCACCAGGGCACCCGCACCATCCAGGCGTTGAACAACGTCAGCCTGCATGTGCCAGCTGGACAAATTTATGGCGTTATCGGTGCCTCAGGCGCGGGTAAGAGTACGCTTATACGTTGTGTAAACCTGCTGGAGCGCCCAACCGAGGGTAGCGTGCTGGTCGATGGCCAGGAACTGACCACGCTGTCAGAATCCGAGTTGACCAAAGCTCGCCGCCAGATTGGTATGATTTTCCAGCATTTTAACCTGCTCTCTTCGCGTACTGTTTTTGGCAACGTGGCTCTGCCGCTGGAGCTGGACAACACACCGAAAGACGAGATCAAACGTCGCGTGACGGAATTGCTGTCATTGGTTGGTCTTGGCGATAAGCATGATAGCTACCCGTCGAATCTTTCCGGTGGGCAGAAACAACGTGTGGCGATTGCCCGTGCATTAGCCAGCAATCCCAAAGTATTGCTGTGTGATGAAGCCACCAGCGCGCTGGACCCGGCCAACGACACGTTCTATTCTCGAACTGCTGAAAGACATTAACCGCCGTCTGGGTTTGACGATTCTGTTGATCACCCACGAAATGGACGTTGTGAAGCGTATTTGTGATTGCGTGGCGGTCATCAGCAATGGCGAACTGATCGAGCAGGACACGGTAAGTGAAGTGTTCTCGCATCCGAAAACGCCGCTGGCGCAGAAGTTTATTCAGTCGACCCTGCATCTGGATATCCCGGAAGATTACCAGGAACGTCTGCAAGCGGAGCCATTTACTGACTGCGTGCCGATGCTGCGTCTGGAGTTTACCGGTCAATCGGTCGATGCCCCACTGCTTTCTGAAACCGCGCGTCGTTTCAACGTCAACAACAACATTATTAGCGCGCAGATGGACTACGCCGGTGGCGTTAAGTTCGGCATCATGCTGACTGAAATGCACGGCACACAACAAGATACGCAAGCCGCCATTGCCTGGCTGCAGGAACACCATGTAAAAGTAGAGGTACTGGGTTATGTCTGAGCCGATGATGTGGCTGCTGGTTCGTGGCGTATGGGAAACGCTGGCAATGACCTTCGTATCCGGTTTTTTTGGCTTTGTGATTGGTCTGCCGGTTGGCGTTCTGCTTTATGTCACGCGTCCGGGGCAAATTATTGCTAACGCGAAGCTGTATCGTACCGTTTCTGCGATTGTGAACATTTTCCGTTCTATCCCGTTCATTATCTTGCTGGTATGGACGATTCCGTTTACCCGCGTTATTGTTGGTACATCGATTGGTTTGCAGGCAGCGATTGTTCCGTTAACCGTTGGTGCAGCACCGTTTATTGCCCGTATGGTCGAGAACGCTCTGCTGGAGATCCCAACCGGGTTAATTGAAGCTTCCCGTGCAATGGGTGCCACGCCGATGCAGATCGTCCGTAAAGTGCTGTTACCGGAAGCATTGCCGGGTCTGGTGAATGCGGCAACTATCACCCTGATTACCCTGGTCGGTTATTCCGCGATGGGTGGTGCTGTCGGTGCCGGTGGTTTAGGTCAGATTGGCTATCAGTATGGCTACATCGGCTATAACGCGACGGTGATGAATACGGTACTGGTATTGCTGGTCATTCTGGTTTATTTAATTCAGTTCGCAGGCGACCGCATCGTCCGGGCTGTCACTCGCAAGTAACGTTCAACACAACATAAATAATTGAAGAAGGAATAAGGTATGGCGTTCAAATTCAAAACCTTTGCGGCAGTGGGAGCCCTGATTGGATCACTGGCACTGGTAGGCTGCGGTCAGGATGAAAAAGATCCAAACCACATTAAAGTCGGCGTGATTGTTGGTGCCGAACAGCAGGTTGCAGAAGTCGCGCAGAAAGTTGCGAAAGACAAATATGGCCTAGACGTTGAGCTGGTAACCTTCAACGACTATGTTCTGCCAAACGAAGCATTGAGCAAAGGCGATATCGACGCCAACGCCTTCCAGCATAAACCGTACCTTGATCAGCAACTGAAAGATCGTGGCTACAAACTGGTCGCAGTAGGCAACACTTTTGTTTATCCGATTGCTGGTTACTCCAAGAAAATCAAATCACTGGATGAACTGCAGGATGGTTCGCAGGTTGCCGTGCCAAACGATCCAACTAACCTTGGTCGTTCACTGCTGCTGCTGCAAAAAGTGGGCTTGATCAAACTGAAAGATGGCGTTGGCCTGCTGCCGACCGTACTTGATGTTGTTGAGAACCCAAAAAATCTGAAAATTGTTGAGCTGGAAGCACCGCAGCTGCCTCGATCTCTGGACGACGCGCAAATCGCTCTGGCAGTTATCAATACCACCTATGCCAGCCAGATTGGCCTGACTCCAGCGAAAGACGGTATCTTTGTCGAAGATAAAGACTCCCCGTACGTAAACCTGATCGTAACGCGTGAAGATAACAAAGACGCCGAGAACGTGAAGAAATTCGTCCAGGCTTATCAGTCTGATGAAGTTTACGAAGCAGCAAACAAAGTGTTTAACGGCGGCGCTGTTAAAGGCTGGTAATTTTTAGGCTGTTTCCACAATTTGTAATATCATTCAGGATGGGCACTTGCCCGTCTTGTCATTTTTACAAGCTCCTGATTCAATATTGACGTTTTGATCATACATTGAGGAAATACTATGCGTGCTTTACCGATCTGTTTAGTAGCACTCATGCTAAGCGGCTGTTCCATGTTAAGCAGATCCCCTGTCGAACCCGTTCAAAGCACTGCACCCCAGCCGAAAGCGGAGCCTGCAAAACCGAAAGCGCCGCGCGCCACGCCGGTCCGAATTTATACCAATGCAGAAGAATTAGTCGGCAAACCGTTCCGCGATCTCGGTGAAGTCAGTGGCGACTCTTGCCAGGCCTCTAATCAGGACTCTCCGCCGAGCATTCCAACCGCGCGTAAGCGGATGCAAATCAACGCCTCTAAAATGAAAGCCAATGCGGTATTACTGCATAGCTGCGAAGTCACCAGCGGTACGCCAGGCTGCTATCGTCAGGCTGTATGTATCGGCTCTGCGCTTAACATTACGGCGAAATGAGCAGTTTCCAGTTCGAGCAAATAGGCGTTATTCGCTCGCCCTATAAAGAAAAATTCGCCGTTCCGCGCCAGCCAGGTCTGGTAAAAAGCGCCAACGGCGAACTGCATCTCATTGCTCCCTACAACCAGGCCGACGCCGTTCGCGGCCTGGAAGCGTTCAGCCATTTATGGATCCTTTTCGTCTTTCATCAAACGATGGAAGGCGGCTGGCGTCCGACTGTGCGTCCACCGCGCCTCGGCGGTAACGCCAGAATGGGGGTTTTCGCAACACGCTCTACTTTCCGCCCTAACCCAATTGGTATGTCGCTGGTAGAGCTGAAAGAGGTTGTTTGCCATAAAGACAGCGTGATTCTGAAGCTCGGCAGTCTGGATCTGGTCGATGGTACGCCGGTAGTGGATATCAAACCGTATCTCCCCTTTGCCGAATCGCTTCCCGATGCCAGTGCCAGCTATGCGCAAAGTGCGCCAGCTGCAGAGATGGCGGTGAGTTTTACCGCAGAGGTCGAAAACCAGCTTTTGACGCTGGAGAAGCGTTATCCGCAGTTAACGCTGTTTATCCGCGAAGTACTGGCGCAGGACCCGCGCCCGGCCTATCATAAAGGTGAGGAAACGGGCAAAACCTATGCCGTCTGGCTACATGATTTTAACGTTCGCTGGCGCGTCACCGACGCAGGTTTTGAAGTCTTTGCGCTGGAACCGCGTTAAATTCACGCCCTTCTCTTTTGACATTTCTTTTGCACTGGTAAACTAAATCACTTTTTTTGTCCCAGGCTCGCCTTGAGCCTGTTCTACCTTCCAACTGGAACCGTAACAACATGCGTACTAGCCAATACCTGCTCTCCACTCTCAAGGAGACACCTGCCGACGCCGAGGTGATCAGCCATCAGCTGATGCTGCGCGCCGGGATGATCCGCAAGCTGGCCTCCGGGTTATATACCTGGCTGCCGACCGGCGTGCGCGTTCTGAAAAAAGTCGAAAACATCGTGCGTGAAGAGATGAACAACGCCGGTGCAATCGAGGTGTCGATGCCGGTGGTTCAGCCAGCCGATTTGTGGCAAGAGAGTGGTCGTTGGGAACAGTACGGTCCGGAACTGCTGCGTTTTGTTGACCGTGGCGAGCGTCCGTTCGTACTCGGCCCAACTCATGAAGAAGTTATCACTGACCTGATTCGTAACGAGCTTAGCTCTTACAAACAGCTGCCGCTGAACTTCTATCAGATCCAGACCAAGTTCCGCGACGAAGTGCGTCCGCGTTTCGGCGTCATGCGTTCCCGCGAATTCCTGATGAAAGATGCTTACTCTTTCCATACTTCTCAGGAATCCCTGCAGGAAACCTACGATGCAATGTATGCGGCCTACAGCAAAATCTTCAGCCGCATGGGGCTGGATTTCCGCGCCGTGCAAGCCGACACCGGTTCTATCGGCGGCAGCGCCTCTCACGAATTCCAGGTGCTGGCGCAGAGCGGTGAAGACGATGTGGTCTTCTCCGACACCTCTGACTATGCAGCGAACATTGAACTGGCAGAAGCTATCGCGCCGAAAGAACCGCGCGCTGCTGCTACCCAGGAAATGACGCTGGTTGATACGCCGAACGCGAAAACCATCGCGGAACTGGTTGAACAGTTCAATCTGCCGATTGAGAAAACGGTTAAGACTCTGCTGGTTAAAGCGGTTGAAGGCAGCAGCTTCCCGCTGGTTGCGCTGCTGGTGCGCGGTGATCACGAGCTGAACGAAGTTAAAGCAGAAAAACTGCCGCAGGTTGCAAGCCCGCTGACTTTCGCGACCGAAGAAGAAATTCGTGCTGTGGTTAAAGCCGGTCCGGGTTCACTGGGTCCGGTAAACATGCCGATTCCGGTGGTGATTGACCGTACCGTTGCGGCGATGAGTGATTTCGCTGCTGGTGCTAACATCGATGGTAAACACTACTTCGGTATCAACTGGGATCGCGATGTCGCTACCCCGGAAGTTGCAGATATCCGTAACGTGGTGGCTGGCGATCCAAGCCCGGATGGCCAGGGTACGCTGCTGATCAAACGTGGTATCGAAGTTGGTCACATCTTCCAGCTGGGTACCAAGTACTCCGAAGCACTGAAAGCCTCCGTACAGGGTGAAGATGGCCGTAACCAAATCCTGACGATGGGTTGCTACGGTATCGGGGTAACGCGTGTGGTAGCTGCGGCGATTGAGCAGAACTACGACGAACGCGGCATCGTATGGCCTGACGCTATCGCGCCGTTCCAGGTGGCGATTCTGCCGATGAACATGCACAAATCCTTCCGCGTACAAGAGCTTGCTGAGAAACTGTACAGCGAACTGCGTGCACAAGGTATCGAAGTGCTGCTGGATGACCGCAAAGAGCGTCCGGGCGTGATGTTTGCTGATATGGAACTGATCGGTATTCCGCACACTATTGTGCTGGGCGACCGTAACCTCGACAACGACGATATCGAATATAAATATCGTCGCAACGGCGAGAAACAGTTAATTAAGACTGGTGACATCGTCGAATATCTGGTGAAACAGATTAAAGGCTGATGCCAGAAAGGGTCCTGAATTTCAGGGCCCTTTTTTACATGGATTGTATAAAATGGATAAACCAAAGGCGTACTGCCGCCTGCTTCTCCCCAGCTTTCTTTTACTTTCGGCTTGTACCGTTGATATCAGCCAGCCAGACCCATCAGCCACAGCAGTAGATGCCGAGGCAAAAACATGGGCTGTCAAATTCCAGCATCAAAGCTCTTTCACCGAACAATCAATAAAAGAAATAACGGCACCTGATCTCAAACCCGGCGATTTGCTGTTCTCCTCAAGCCTTGGGGTAACCTCATTTGGAATCCGCGTCTTCAGCACTTCCTCTGTGAGTCACGTTGCAATCTTTCTGGGTGATAATAACGTTGCAGAAGCGACAGGCGCTGGCGTCCAGATTGTTTCCCTTAAAAAAGCGATGAAGCATAGTGATAAGCTTTTCGTCTTACGAGTCCCGGATCTTACCCCGCAACAAGCCACAGATATCACCGCGTTTGCCAATAAAATCAAAGATAGCGGTTATAACTATCGCGGCATTGTCGAATTTATTCCCTTTATGGTGACTCGCCAGATGTGCTCACTGAATCCGTTCTCCGAGGATTTTCGCCAACAGTGCGTCAGCGGCCTGGCGAAAGCGCAGTTAAGCAGTGTGGGCGAAGGAGACAAAAAGTCGTGGTTTTGTTCGGAATTTGTCACTGATGCATTTGCCAAAGCCGGACATCCACTTACACTGGCGCAATCGGGCTGGATTAGCCCTGCCGATCTGATGCATATGCGTATTGGTGATGTCTCTGCGTTTAAGCCAGAAACGCAGTTACAGTATGTTGGGCACCTGAAGCCAGGGATTTATATCAAGGCGGGTCGCTTTGTTGGTTTGACCCGGTGATAAAGTAAATGCCTTATCCGCCTTAAGGTATGAGGGGGGTTGTAGGCATGATAAGACGCGCCAGAGTCGCATCAGGCGTTGAGCACCATTGCCGGATGCGGCGTAAACGCCTTATCCGGCCTACAAAAAACGTGCAAATTCAAAATGTTGAAATATATCCTTCTGGCCTGTTTTGCGTTTGTTTCTGCCTTAAGCAGGTTTACTGCCCCAAACTACTGCAATCCTTATTCGGGTAAAATTTACCCGCCGTATCGGGCGCTAATACTTTGGTTGGCGCACCAGTATCCGGATTAGCCTCAAGCGTAAAGTGACCTTCTACTGACAGTAACACCGGTTTTTCACTGTGACCGCGCGCAGCCAGGTAGCCACGCTCCAGCTCTGCGTTATTCGCTACCATGAAACGTTTTCCGGTCGCGCAATCAGTGAAGGTCGCCGCATCAGCCATATAAAAATACATGCCTCGCAGGGTCATCGGCGTCATAGGTAAACTGGATTGTGCCGGTTCCAGCGTATAGTTGAACTGCGATTCAATCGGATTGCCTTCACGATCGAGCATCTCCAGCGCATCGCCTTTCGCCCGATAATATGACTTTTCACCTTTGCTGTCGGTTAATACCAGCTTGTCAGCGGTTCGCGCCCATGTACCGTAGGAAGCGAAGGAGGAAGGTTCTTCACGAGCACCGAGATAACGCTCATTCATCACCCATGTTCCGTCTTTTTCGAGGAACAGAGAGGTTTCGATTCCTTCACAATCAGCACACGGCAGCACGCCGCGCCAACTTTGCGGCATCGGTTTCAGTTCGGCAGCCTGTGCTGGAGAAAGCGTATCGACTTCGGCCCGGTTATTACATCCCATCAGAGTAAAGAGGCTGATTACAGCCATCGCTGTCACTATCGCTTTTTTCACCATCTATTCCTTCTTTTTATTCCCGACCGCTGCGTACTTTGCCGCGCATCGCCTTCACGCTTGATTTTTGTGCTTTCGATGCCAGCCTGCGCTCTTTCGATGCACGGGTGGGCCGCGTGGGTCGTCGGGCTTTTTGTTCTGTTGTTAAATCTTTAATCACTGCCACCAGCCGGGCTAGCGCGGCTTCGCGGTTCAGTTCCTGACTGCGGTATTCCTGTGCCTTAATGACAATCACGCCATCACTGCTGATCAAATGATGGCTGGCGGCGAGCAGACGCTCTTTGTAATACTCTGGCAGGCTGGACGCCCGAATGTCAAAACGCAGATGAATGGCCGTTGAGGTCTTATTAACATGCTGCCCGCCCGCGCCCTGCGCACGAATGGCGGTGATCTCAAGCTCACCATCGGGAATAGCAACATGTCGGGAAATCACAATCATGAAGGTTGTTGCCAGGCGGTTAAGTTAACTTCCAGATTATTCTTATCGTCCGATAACCAGATCACGCCATCCTGAATCGTTGCCTGCAGCGTCATGGTACGATCGGCAAAGGCGCTTACTTTCGCCAGTTGTTCATCGTCCAGATACCAGACGGAAAGATTGGCAAACTGCACACATTTGCTCTGATTTTGCTGCCACCAGATTTGCGCCGCCCGACTATTATAGGTAAACAGCGCCACTTCTGCGGCCTGGGTGCAGGCTTTCTTAATCCGCCGCTCATCCGGCAGCGCCAGCTCAATCCACAAATCAATGCCCAGGTGATCGTTACGCAGCCACGCTTCCGGCTCATCATCGGCACACAAACCACGGGTAAATTGCAGACGTTCATCAGCATATTTCAGCCACGCCAGCAGGCGCAGCATCATACGCTCCTGGGTTTCTGAAGGGTGGCGCGCCAGCGTCAGAGAGGCATCGAGAAACTGGTTGCGGTCGAGATCGGCCACATTAACCGTCGCTTTATAAATTGTCGCTTTAAGCGCTATAAGAAAACTCCTTTCGAATCAGGAGGCCATTGTAACGGAATACGTGCAGTTGCGGCGCTGATATTGCAGAAATGAGTGTGGTATAGTCACCTTGCGAAACAGAGTTTATCTTCGTAGGCTTAGACTTGCATCCACGGTTAAGTCAGTGTGCTGACAGGAGGGCATGTGGAAAAATATTGTGAGTTAATACGCAAGCGGTACGCGGAAATCGCCAGCGGAGACTTAGGATACGTTCCGGACGCGCTGGGCTGCGTTTTGAAAGTGCTGAATGAAATGGCTGCCGACGACGCCCTTTCTGAGGCTGTCAGGGAAAAAGCAGCATACGCTGCGGCAAACTTACTGGTGAGCGATTATGTCAATGAATGATACGTATCAACCAATCAATTGTGATGATTACGATAATCTTGAGCTCGCCTGCCAGCATCATTTAATGCTGACACTTGAGCTGAAAGATGGCGAAAAATTGCAGGCAAAAGCCAGCGATTTAGTCTCCCGCAAAAATGTGGAGTATCTGGTCGTCGAGGCCGCTGGCGAAACCCGTGAGCTACGTCTGGATAAAATTACCAGCTTTAGCCACCCGGAAATCGGTACGGTGGTGGTGAGCGAGTCCTGATTGACTTTCGCCGGATGCGACGTTTGATGCGTCTTATCCGGCTTTCACTTAACTAAGCGTTTTCTGCCAGACAAAACTTACGCCATTCTCACCTTCAGCCACACCTTCTTGCGTCACAAATACCCCTGCCGCCGCAATCAGCGTTTCGCCATAAAACAGCAGTGGCGTGGTGTCACGTAGCCACGGCGGCACGCCTAACTCTTGCCAGATTTTCTTCAGCTTACGTCCGCCGTTGCGCCCGACAATATGCAGCAATCCTGCCGATTTGAAACGCACGCTGACCGCTTCGTCTGCACGCGGAGGGCGAATATCGCCTCCCGCAGTAAGCTGTACGCTTCCCAGCCCCGCCGGTAATTCCAGCGGTTGTAGCCACGTCTGCCACGGCACAATGGTTTCACTTTGCCCGGTGACGGATTTAATCCACCACAGTTGCGACTGATAGCGGCGGATTTCAAACGCGCCCAAGCGTAAACAGGGGGAGGCATCTTCCCGCGCCAGCGCCACTTCCTGCCAGATCCGCACCAGCGCGTCGCGGGAAGGCATTGGTGCATTCTGCCCTGCCAGCCAGCGACGGATAATCGCCGCGCGGCGGGCATCACTCATCGCCAGCATTGGCGCAATCTGCAGCGTCCCCTGCGACGTTTGGCAGTGTGCTAAATCATCCGCCAGCAGTTCATCCAACAGACTCTCTTGTTCAGCACAAAGTGCGGCGCTGCGGGCCGTTGCTTCCGCAAAATGCGGCCAACGCTGCTGCAATAACGGCACTACGCGCAGGCGCAGAAAGTTACGATCGTATGAGTCGTCCTGATTACTTTCGTCTTCAATCCAGCGTAAACCATGCGCCAATGCCCACTGCGCCAGTTCCCCCCGCGTGCGGGCAAGCAACGGGCGGATAAGCCGTGTTCCGGCAAACTCCGAAACTTCCGCCATAGCCGAAAGCCCGGCAGGGCCGCTACCGCGTTTTAGCGCCAGCAGAAAGGTTTCACATTGATCGTCGAGATGTTGCGCGGTGACCAGCACTTCGCCGGGCAATAGGGTACGGGCAAATGCCTGATAACGCGCCTGCCGCGCCTGGGCCTCAATCCCCAGCCCCTCTTGCGCAAGTTGTACGCGTTCGACCACCAGCGGCACCTGCCACTGTTGGCAGACGTTTTCGCAATGCGTAACCCAGGCATCGGCATTGGCACTTAAACCGTGATGCACATGAATAGCGCGCAGAGTGACGCCCGGATTTTCCGTCCGCCACTGCACCAACTGATGCAGCAGAACGGTGGAGTCAAGCCCGCCGCTAAAGGCGACCAAAATCTGGCGTGAGGTGAGAAGTTGTCTATTGAGCGTGAGTGTCATGATGGTGCGATTTTACAGTAGCAATGCCCGGCACGTTACCGGGCAAATGCGGCGATGACAAGCCTTACTGCTCATACAGTTCCAACGGCAGCCCGTCCGGATCGTTAAAGAAGGTGAAGCGTTTTTGCGTGTATGGATCGACACAGATGGCTTCACACTTCACGTTATGGCTTTCAAGGTGCGCCACTGCCGCATCGATGTCATCAACGCTAAAAGCCAGATGACGCAGGCCGCAAGCTTCCGGTCGGCTGGGGCGCTCCGGCGGGAACGGAAAAGAGAAAAGCTCAATCACATATTGCCCATTAAGCGCCAAATCCCCTTTCCACGAGTCGCGCGCTTCGCGATAGACTTCGCTTTGCAGCGTGAAACCAAGAATATCGCAGTAGAAAGCTTTGCTCACCGCATAATCCGTCGCAATAATCGCAATATGGTGAACCTGTTTTAAACCCAGCATAACGTCTCCTTTATTTGTTAACAGCACGTTACTCGCCCGTAAGCCGCTCTGGCAAGTTATCCCGCCATTTTTAGGACTCGTACGCGGTAAACGCCGTCTTCGTCCTGTTTCGCGCCGTGAATATCCGTTTCAAAACCGGGGTAATGTTGCCCTACGGAACAAAGCATCAGTAGAAAATCGAGTACCGTGCGGCTCTCTTTGGTCAGCATTTCTCCTGGCATCAACAGCGGTACGCCCGGTGGATAAGGCAGGATCATATTTGCCGATACTCTACCGACCAGTTGTTCCAGCGCAATGGTTTCTACTTCACCTTTAATCTGTCTCTGCCATGCCTGATGTGGCGTCATGATCATTTCCGGCAAAGTATCGAATGCCCACAACATCAAACCGGGAAGATCGTGTTTACGAATCAGCTTATGGATCCCTTGCGCCAGATCCTGAATACGCATATTGCGGTAGAAATCGGGATCTTCAGCATAGAGATCGGGTAGCATATTTTTGATCCGCAGGTTGAGATCGTAAGAGCGTTTAAATTCCGTCAACCCACGCAATAATCCCATTGCTTTGGTTTTATCGATACCAATACTAAAGAGAAACAGCAGGTTATAAGGGCCGGTTTTCTCTACTACGATCCCACGTTCGTCGAGGAATTTTGCCACCAGCGCCGCCGGGATCCCCTCCTCGCTCATATTGCCCTGTTCGTCCATCCCCGGTGTCAAAATAGTGACTTTAACGGGATCGAGAAACATATGATCGGCATCCGCATCGTTAAAGCCGTGCCACTGTTCGCCTGGCGCAACGGGCCAGCATTCGGCTTCATCCACCTGCGGCGGTTGCCAGATATCGAAAAACCAACCGTCAGACTCTTCCCGCAACCGCTGGACCTCTTTGCGAAAATGCAGCGCCCGCTCCACCGAACGGTTAATCAGCCGTTTGCCCGGATTACCACGCAGCATCGCCGCCGCCGTCTCAACCGAAGCAACAATGGGATAACTGGGCGAGGTGGTGGTATGCATCATAAAGGCTTCGTTAAACGCCTCTTCGTCATACTCGCCTTTAATGTGGATCAGCGAAGCCTGCGATAACGCCGCCAGCATTTTGTGGGTCGATTGCGTTTCGAAGATCACTTTTCCCGCAACACGCTCGCCGCTCATACCACTTTTCCCCTGGTAGATCGGATGAAAATGGGTGTACGGCACCCAGGCGGAATCGAAGTGGATCGACGGGACATCCAGCGTCTGTTTGATCCAGTCGGTGTTGTAGAGCAAGCCATCATAGGTGGAGTTGGTAATCACCGCATGAACCGGCCATTGTGCCTGCGTGGTGGCAGCGACTTTCTCTTCGATGCTGTCGCGAGTAAATTCACGGTGCGGGATCCCACCAAGAATCCCCAACGCATTACGCGTCGGTTTCAGCCAGACTGGCACTACATCGTTCATCATCAACAGATGCGCCAGCGATTTATGACAATTGCGGTCGATCAACAGCGTACTGCCGGATGGCGCGGCGTACATACCCACAATTTTGTTCGACGTCGATGTTCCGTTGGTAACGATATAACTCTGTTCCGCGCCAAAAGTCCGCGCGATGTACTCTTCCGCTTCCAGGTGTGGCCCGGTGTGGTCGAGCAACGAACCAAGCTCGGTGACCGAAATAGAGACATCAGCCTTGAGGGTATTCCCGCCGAAAAAATCATAAAACAGGCAGCCAACCGGGCTTTTTTGATATGCGGTGCCGCCCATATGCCCCGGCGTACAAAAGGTGTACTTCCGCTCTTTAACGTAGGTAAACAAGGCTTTCGTGAACGGCGGCGTAATGTTATCAAGATATTCGTTGGTGTACTGACGCATACGAATGGCGATATCTTCCGCCTGCCCCAGCGCATATTCAAAAAACCAGAGCGCCATCCGCATATCCTGCACGCTGACATCCATCGTCGAGTGGGTGTTGATGAAGGCATAAAGCGGGAGATATTCATTAAGTTGATTGATATCGCTGCATAAATCGAGACTGTACTCATCCCAGTCAAAAATCACGCCGCAAATTCGAGGGTTATGTTCGATAAATTTCAGCAAATCAACGCTGTTTTGTGGCCAGATAATCTGAAAGCCTTGCGCCACCAGCGCCGACTCCAGTTCTTTGATGGGCTCATCTTTATAAAAGACGCCATGCGGTCCCATAATGGCAATGATGTTCATGTGTTCCTCCTGGAAAATCCTTCCTTAATCATAGCCTGCTCAAACCGTGGCGATAAAAAAGGGCCACCGAAGTGACCCTTTTTCAGAACTTTTGCGAATTACGCGTAACCGTAGCTCATCAGGCGCTGATAACGACGATTTTTTAAATCTTCAGTGCTTAACACATCGAGATCGGCCAGATCCGCCAGCAGTTGCGCTTTCAACGATGCCGCCATCGCTTCCGGGTTACGGTGAGCGCCGCCCAGCGGTTCCGGGATGATGGAGTCGATCAGTTTCAGCTCTTTCAGACGCGGAGCGATGATACCCATCGCTTCAGCCGCCAGCGGCGCTTTGTCGGCGCTCTTCCACAGAATGGACGCACAACCTTCCGGCGAGATAACGGAATAGGTGCTGTATTGCAGCATATTCACTTTATCGCCCACGCCAATCGCCAGCGCACCGCCAGAACCACCTTCACCGATAACCGTACAAACTACCGGTACGCCGAGGCGAGACATTTCACGCAGGTTGCGTGCAATGGCTTCAGACTGACCACGCTCTTCTGCGCCCACGCCAGGATAAGCCCCCGGGGTGTCGATAAAGGTGATGATAGGCATCTTAAAGCGTTCAGCCATTTGCATCAGACGCAGTGCTTTGCGGTAACCTTCTGGCGCTGGCATACCAAAGTTACGGCGAATTTTTTCTTTGGTTTCACGACCTTTTTGATGACCAATGATCATCACCGGACGACCGTCAAGACGGGCGATACCACCGACGATAGCTTTATCGTCTGCATACGCGCGGTCGCCAGCCAGTTCGTCAAATTCATCAAATGCCAGGCGAACGTAATCCAGGGTATAAGGACGCTGTAGATGGCGTGCCAGTTGCGCAATCTGCCATGCACCGAGATCGGCGAAGATTTTACGTGTCAGTTCTACGCTTTTTTCACGCAGACGATGCACTTCTTCATCGATGTTAATATCCAGTTTCTCATCCTGACGGCTAACCGCAGTCAGAGAATCGATTTTCGCTTCCAGCTCTGCAATCGGCTGTTCAAAATCAAGGAAATTCAGACTCATAGTATTCCTGTATTAGTCAAACTCCAGTTCCACCTGCTCCGAACCAATGAGGCCACGGAGATCGTTTAATAAACGATCGCTCGGAGAGACACGCCACGTCGCGCCAAAACGCAACCGCGCGCGTGCATCCGCCCTCTGATAGTAGAGATGTACTGGAATTGTCCCAGAGCGGTGGGGTTCCAGAGACTGACGGAGTCGGTTTAAAAGCTGGTCATCAATTTGCCTGTCCGTCAGCGAGATAGCAAGCCCGCTAGCATATTTTTCCCGGGCTTCGTCAATATCCATCACTTCGCGAGCGGTCATTTTAAGCCCACCGCTGAAGTCATCAAAGCTGACCTGTCCGCTGACGATAAGTATGCGGTCTTTTTCCAGCAATTGCTGGTATTTATCCAGGGCGTCAGTAAACAACATCACTTCCAGCCGCCCGGAACGGTCATCCAGCGTGCAGATACCGATACGATTGCCGCGCTTGGTGACCATAACCCGCGCGGCAACAACGAGCCCCGCAGCCGTGATGACTTTACCACGTTCTGTCGGGTGCATGTCTTTCAGCCTTACGCCTCCGACATAACGCTCAATCTCTTTTAAATACTGGTTGATAGGGTGTCCCGTAAGGTACAGACCTAACGTTTCACGTTCCCCATCTAACACCACCTGCTCCGGCCACGGTTGGCAGCTGGCGTAGGATTGTTCAATTTGTTCCGGCTCTTCGGCCAGCACGCCGAACATATCGGCCTGACCGATAGCTTCCGCTTTCGCGTGTTGATCTGCCGCTTTTAACGCATCACCCAGCGAGTTCATCAGCGCCGCGCGGTGTGGCCCAAGACGGTCAAACGCCCCGGACATGATCAGTTTTTCCAGCACCCGCCGGTTTAACTTTTTGGTGTCGGTACGGGCGCAGAGATCAAACAGTTCGCGGAAGTAGCCGCCTTTATTACGGGCTTCGATGATGGCCTCAATCGGACCTTCACCTACCCCTTTGATGGCGCCAATACCATACACGATTTCGCCGTCGTCGTTGACGTGGAAATGGTAAAGACCGGAGTTTATATCTGGTGGCAGGATTTTCAGCCCCATCCGCCAGCACTCATCCACCAGGCCCACCACCTTCTCGGTGTTGTCCATATCGGCGGTCATTACCGCCGCCATAAACTCCGCCGGATAGTGCGCTTTCAGCCATAACGTTTGATATGACACCAAAGCATAGGCCGCAGAGTGCGATTTGTTAAATCCGTAACCCGCGAATTTCTCCACCAGGTCGAAGATTTTCATCGCCAGTTCGGCGTTGATTCCGTTCTTTTCTGCACCTTCAGCAAATACAGAACGCTGCTTAGCCATCTCTTCCGGCTTTTTCTTACCCATCGCACGACGCAGCATATCCGCGCCACCGAGGGTATAACCAGAAAGCACCTGCGCAATCTGCATGACCTGTTCCTGATACAGGATGATGCCGTAGGTTGGCTCCAGTACCGGTTTCAGGCTTTCATGCTGCCACTGTACGTCCGGATAGGAGATTTCTTCGCGACCATGTTTACGGTCGATAAAGTTATCCACCATCCCTGATTGCAACGGACCTGGGCGGAACAGCGCCACCAGTGCGATCATATCTTCGAAGCAGTCAGGTTGCAGACGCTTGATCAGGTCCTTCATGCCGCGCGATTCAAGCTGGAATACCGCCGTGGTTTCCGAGCGTTGCAGCATGTCGAAGCTTTTCTTGTCATCCAGCGGGATCGCGGCGATATCCAGCGGCGGCTCGCCATTCTTCGCCCCCCGCTTGTTGATCATCTCCAGCGCCCAGTTGATGATGGTGAGCGTACGCAAACCAAGGAAGTCGAACTTCACCAGTCCGGCGTATTCAACGTCGCTTTTATCAAACTGGGTGACCGGATGTTTGCCCTCTTCATCGCAGTAAAGCGGCGCAAAATCGGTAATTTTGGTCGGCGCGATAACCACCCCACCGGCGTGCTTACCGGCGTTACGGGTGACCCCTTCCAGTTTGCGCGCCATGTCGATCAGCGCCTTAACTTCTTCATCCGCTTCGTAGATTTCCGGCAGCTGCGGCTCGGCTTCAAACGCTTTCGCCAGCGTCATCCCCGGATCGGGCGGGATCAGTTTCGAGATACGATCGACAAAGCCGTACGGATGCCCCAGCACGCGGCCTACGTCGCGGATCACCGCTTTCGCCGCCATTGTACCGAAGGTGATGATCTGCGATACCGCATCACGACCGTACATGTCCGCTACGTGCTCGATAACCTGATCGCGTTTCTCCATACAGAAGTCAACGTCGAAGTCAGGCATGGAGACACGTTCCGGGTTAAGGAAACGTTCGAACAGCAGGTCAAATTCCAGCGGATCGAGGTCGGTGATTTTCAGCGCGTAGGCCACCAGTGAACCCGCACCGGAGCCACGGCCTGGCCCTACCGGTACGCCGTTATCTTTCGACCACTGGATAAATTCCATAACGATGAGGAAGTAGCCCGGGAAGCCCATCTGGTTGATAACCTGAAGTTCAGTCTCCAGACGTTCGTCATATTCCGGGCGGCGCTTAACACGTTCTTCCTCGTCAGGGAATAAAAAGGCCAGACGCTCTTCCAGGCCCTCTTTTGCACGCTTGACCAGATAATCTTCGGTGCTCATGTCCCCGGTCGGGAACTGCGGCAGGAAGTATTCACCAAGACGCACAGTTACGTTACAGCGTTTGGCGATCTCAACGGTGTTGGCAAGGGCTTCGGGGATGTCGGCAAACAGCTCACACATCTCCTCTTCGCTACGCATATATTGCTGCGGCGAATAGTTACGCGGGCGTTTAGGATCGTCGAGGGTAAAGCCGTCGTGGATCGCGACGCGGATTTCGTGTGCGTCAAAGTCGCTGCTGTCGATAAAGCGCACATCGTTAGTCGCCACGACGGGCAAACCGCGCGCTTCCGCCAGTTCCACCGCCGCGTGCAGATAGCTTTCTTCATCCAGCCTGCCGGTGCGGATCAGCTCGAGAAAATAGCGATCCGGGAAGTGTTCTTCATAAAACGCGACACACTCATCTACCAGCGCGCTGTTACCACGCAAAAGACTGCGTCCGACGTCGCCCATGCGCCCGCCGGAAAGAAGGATCAACCCTTCATTTAATTCGATAAGCCAGTCGCGATCGATGATCGGCCCAGCGGCACCGTACCCGCGCTGATACGCTTTTGAGATCAGCAACGTCAGATTCTGATAGCCGGTATTGTTCGCCGCCAGTACCGTCAGGTGGGTTAACTCATCACCCAGCAGGTCGCACTGGACGTTAAAATCTGCCCCGACGATAGGCTTAATCCCTGCGCCATGTCCCGCTCCGTAGAACTTCACCAGACCACAAAGGTTGGTGAAATCGGTGATCGCCAGTGCTGGCATACCCAACGCCGCCGCCTTTTTTACCAACGGTGCAGTTTTGGCCAGGCCATCGATCATCGAGTAGTCGCTGTGCACCCGCAGGTGTACGAAACGTGGTTCAGACATCTTCAGATTCCGGTTTACTTAATCTCGACACAAGAATCAGGACGCAAGTCCCAGTGCGCGTTTGACAGGCCCAAAGCTGCGCCGATGGTGTTCGGTCGCGCCGTGTTCAGCCAGTTTTTCCAGATGAAAAGCGGTTGGGTACCCTTTGTGTTGGGCAAAACCATATTGCGGGAAAACAATATCCAGCGCCGCCATTTCGGCGTCACGCGTCACTTTCGCCAGGATAGACGCGGCACTGATTTCCGGTACGCGGCTATCGCCTTTCACCACAGCCATCGCAGGCATCGGTAATTTCGGGCAGCGGTTACCATCAATCAACACATATTCCGGCGCAATATGCAGCCCAGCGACGGCACGCTGCATCGCCAGCATGGTCGCATGAAGAATGTTCAGCTCGTCGATTTCGTGGGGTTCCGCGCGGCCCAGACTCCAGCTCAACGCTTTCTCTTTGATCTCTTCACAGAGCGCCAGACGGCGTTTTTCGCTCAGCTTTTTGGAATCATTCAGCCCGGCAATCGGGCGCGCCGGGTCAAGGATCACCGCAGCGGTGACGACCGCGCCAACTAACGGCCCGCGTCCGACTTCATCCACACCCGCAACCAGCTGCGTGTGCGGATAAACAAATTCGATCATTGTGCTAACTCCAGAACGGCTTGTGCCGCCTGCTCATCGGCATTGCAGCGGATCTGCTGATGCAGTTCACGGAAGGTATCGTGCATCGCGTGGCTGATTTTCCCGTTCGCCAACAGCGGTAACAGCGCCGCAGCCAGTTTTTGCGGCTCACACTCTTCCTGCAATAACTCTTTGACTAACTCTCTGCCCGCCAGCAGATTTGGCAGCGAGACATAATCAGTTTTCACCAGCCGCTTCGCCAACCAGAAGGTAAAAGGCTTCATGCGATATCCCACCACCATCGGGCATTTCGCCAGCATACACTCCAGGGCTGCCGTACCCGACGCCAGTAGCGCCGCATCGCTGGCGACCATCGCCTCACGGCCCATCCCATCCAGCAAATGAACTGAAAAGTCTGGCGCGACTTCAGCTTTGATGCGTTCAAACTGCTCGCGGCGTTTGGCATTCACCAGTGGCACCACGATTTCGAGATCCGGATATGTCTGGCGCAAAAGCTGGGCCGTTTTCAGGAAATCGGCACTAAGCATTTCAACTTCTGCACCACGGCTCCCCGGTAGCAACGCCAGGCAGTGGGCATCGTGAGGGATCCCCAGCACATCACGGGCGGCATTTTTATCTGGATCTAATGGCATGGCATCAGCCATGGTATGACCGATAAAGCGGCACGGTACGTTGTATTTGTCATAAAACGCTTTTTCGAAAGGCAGAAATGCGAGCACCAGATCGGTGGCTCTGCCTATTTTGAAAACACGTTTCTGTCGCCACGCCCAGACTGACGGACTGACGTAATGAATGGTTTTGATACCCTGCTTTTTGAGGTTACCTTCAAGAGTAATATTGAAGTCAGGCGCATCAATACCAACAAAAACATCTGGCTTCAGTTCGCCAAAACGCTTTGTCAGATCGGCACGAATATGCAGTAAGCGACGCAGACGACCGAGCACTTCAACAATGCCCATCACCGCCAGTTCTTCCATTTCGTACCAGGCTTCGCAGCCTTCAGCCTGCATTCGTGGCCCGGCAACACCAACAAAGCGGGCGTTGGGCACACGTTCTTTCAGAGCGCGGATTAAACCGGCCCCCAGGATATCGCCGGAGGTTTCTCCGGCGACCAGGGCAATCGTTAATGGACGCTGTTCAGTCATTAACGAATCAGACCGCGCGTTGAGCGTGAAAAGAAATCGGTAAAGGCTTTCACTTCCGGATATGTTTCCGCCAGTTCAGCAATTTCCGGTTTCACTTCATCGAGCGTTTTACCGCTACGATAAATCAGCTTATACGCATTGCGGATAGCGGTAATCGCCTCACGGCTGAATCCGCGGCGCTTCAGCCCTTCGATATTGACACCGAACGGCGTTGCGTGGTTACCCTGCGCAATGACATAAGGAGGGACGTCCTGCGCCACACCGGAGCAGCCGCCAACCATCACGTGCGCACCAATGATGCAGAACTGATGGACTGCGGTCATGCCGCCGATGATCGCGAAGTCGTCAACCGATACGTGACCCGCCAGCGTTGCGTTGTTGGCGAGAATACAGCGGTTACCTACCGTACAATCGTGCGCAATGTGCGCGTTGATCATCAGTAAGTTGTCGCTGCCCACCTTCGTCAATCCACCGCCCTGGACTGTGCCACGATGAATGGTGACGCTTTCGCGAATGCGGTTACGATCGCCGATTTCCACACGGGTCGGTTCGCCAGCATATTTCAGATCCTGGTTAACTTCGCCGATGGAGGCGAACTGATAAATCTCATTATCGCGGCCAATTTTAGTATGACCATTCACGACAACGTGAGATTTCAGTACGGTACCCTCACCAATTCCGACATGGGGTCCAACGATACAAAAAGGACCAATGTGTGCGTTCGCGCCAATTGACGCGCCCTCTTCCACAATGGCGGTTGGATGCACAAAGGCGGATTTATCAATCACGTATCAGGCCTCCCGGCTACGAGCACACATCATCGTTGCTTCGCAAACTACTTTACCATCGACCAGAGCAACCCCTTTAAAACGGGTCAGGCCGCGGCGCGTTTTTTCGAAAGTGACTTCCATGATCATTTGATCGCCAGGCACGACCGGGCGCTTGAAGCGCGCTTCGTCAATACCAGCGAAGTAGTACAGCTCACCCGGTTCCAGTTTTCCTACGCTTTTAAACGCCAGAATACCTGTTGCCTGTGCCATTGCTTCCAGAATCAGCACACCCGGGAAAATCGGTTTTCCAGGGAAATGGCCCTGGAAGAATGGCTCATTGACAGAGACATTTTTTACTGCGCGCAGAAAACGACCTTCTTCAAAATCCAGCACGCGATCCACCAGTAAGAACGGGAAACGGTGCGGCAGAAGTTCTAAAATCTCTTCAATCTGCAGAGTATGAGTGTTAGTAGTCAAGATACTCTTCCTGTCAAAATATAAGAAACGACAATAATAACACGCCTGCCGCAATCGTAAGAATGAGACAGGCCGTAAAGTTTGGCGAACAAAAGATGGAACGTTAGTCTTGTTGATTAACCTTGCGCTCAAGCGATTTCAGACGCTTGCTCATGTCATCAATGTTCATCACCAGTGCAGCGGTTTTGCGCCAGACTTTGTTGGGTTGCAGCGGAATGCCTGAGGAATAGACGCCTGGTTCAGTGATGGGACGCATCACCATACCCATGCCCGTAACCGTCACTTTGTCGCATATTTCCATATGCCCGTTGATTACGCTGGCTCCGCCGATCATGCAGTAACGACCAATTTTCAGGCTGCCCGCCATAATGACGCCACCGGCAACCGCCGTATTGTCGCCAATCACGACGTTATGTGCAATCTGGCACTGGTTATCAATGATCACGCCATTGCCAATAACAGTGTCATCCAGCGCGCCGCGATCGATGGTAGTGCAGGCACCGATCTCCACGCGATCGCCAATAATTACGCGACCAATCTGTGGGATCTTAACCCAGTTACCACGATCGTTGGCATAACCAAAGCCGTCTGCGCCTACCACTGTTCCGGACTGGATCAGGCAATTCTGACCGATCTGGATCTCATGGTAAATGGTTACGTTCGCCCAGAGACGCGAACCTGCACCGATTTTGCTGTTTTTACCTACGAAGCAACCGGCACCGATAATCACGTTATCGCCCAGTTCAACGCCGGATTCAATCACCGCGTTAGCGCCAATCGATACATTGTTCCCCAGCTTCGCCGTCGCGTCGATCACCGCACTGGGTGCAATGTTCTGCGCGGGCTGCGGCGTGGTATCTAAAATTTGCGCCATGCGCGCGTAAGTCAGGTAGGGATTCTTCACTACCAGCGCGGCACTTTTCGCGAAAGGAAGATCGTCCTGGGTCATGACAACCGCGGACGCCTGGCACAAGCCTAAATGCTCACGGTATTTTGGGTTAACCATGAACGTAATGTGACCTGTTTGTGCAGATTGCATGGACGCAACGCCGGTGATGACGATATCGCCATCACCGTGTAGTTCTGCATCCAACTGCTGCGCTAAATCAGCCAGTCGAATTGAAGGCATTACTTATTTAACCTGTTTCAGTACGTCGGCAGTGATGTCTTTTACATCGCTGCTGTTGTAAGCAACGGCGTTTGCATCAACAACCAGATCGATATCCTGGCTGTTGGCAACGGATTTCACAGCAGTCTGGATACGAGTAACCAGTTTGCCGCGTTCTTCGTTGGAACGACGTGCGCGATCCTGCTCAAAAGCCTGCGCTTTCTGAGCAAAAGTCTGGCGCTGAGCCATCACGTCTTTTTCCAGCTTAGTGCGATCGCTGCCCGCTTTCATGGACTGCAGCTTTTTCATTTTAGCCTGCAGATCGGTTTCCATACGCTGCAGTTCGCTGGCACGGCCTTTGAACTCATTTTCCAGCGTGTTAGAAACACCGGTTTTCTGCGCTACCTGCTGGAACAGGCTGCCCATATTGACGATTGCAATTTTGTCAGCCGCCTGAGCAGAAGTTGCCAGTGCTAAACCGAGACCTGCCGCTAATAACCACTTTTTCACAATAAACTCCTTACCATCCCATTTGCACCGGAGGGTGCAGTTCTTTGCGTGGCCCGGCGATCTTATATTGATCGCCTAAAGTCATCGCTACACTACCACTACATTCCTTTGTGGAGAACACTTACCAGGTTTTACCGATGTTAAACTGGAACTGTTCTGCCTTGTCTCCATCGTACTTTTTGAACGGCTGGGCGTAGGAGAACACCAACGGCCCCAATGGGGACATCCATTGTAATGCGATACCCGCAGACATACGGATATTGCTTGGATCACTATAGTCCGGATATCCAGAATATTGGCTGGAATCCCAGTTTGTATCCCAAACGGTACCCATATCCCAGAAGAAGGAAGTACGAACCGAGTTAGCATACTTATCGCTAATAAACGGCGTCGGGGTGATGAACTCGAGGCTGGCAACCGCCATGGCGTTACCGCCTACAGCATCATCCGATTTACACAGGTCTTTCGCGCCGTCCTGAGTCGCACATTCGTAATCATAGTCCGGATCATAATTACTGGCCTGATGCGGGAAGTAAACTGCTTTCGGACCAATGGTATTGGACTGGAAGCCACGGACGTGCTGGAACCACCGGCATAGAAGTTCTCGTAGAACGGCATCTCTTTGCCGCCTAAACCATCACCATAACCCCAGCGGGTACGCCCCAGAACAACCCATTTGTGATCGTCATCGATCGGCACATAAGTCGCCGTGTCTAACGTCACTTTGTAGTATTCGTTATCCGATCCAGGAATGGTCACTTTACCGGTCAGGTTGACACGTGAACCATCTGTCGGGAAGTAACCACGGTCAAGCTTGTTATAGGTCCAACCATAGTTGAACGTGAAGTCGTCCGTTTTGAAGCTGTTATCCTGATCAGAGGTGCTCGGATGTTCACCCATAGAGTACAGATAACGCCACATCGCAACCTGAGGCTGCATGTTGGACAGGGAGTTATGTACATAACCCAGACCTGCACGCAGCGAGTTATATTCGTTGATCGGGAAGCCCAACGTCACGTCTGTACCATAACTCTTGTTGGTATAGTCGGACAGGTCGGCGTCATCTGCCTGGAAGTCATTATAGAAGAGACGACCACCGAGGCTTACACCATCTACAGTGAAGTACGGGTTGGTTACCGACAATTCAGCATAGGTCTGGTAATCGTTTTTGGTCCCGTTGATACCAACAGCATAACCTGTACCTAACCAGTTATCCTGTTGCACGCCAGCCTGGAAGCTCACGCCACTTTCAGTACCGTAACCAATCCCGAAGTTGAAGCTACCGGTGTTACGTTCTTTCACCTTGTAGACTACATCTACTTGGTCCGGGCTACCCGGAACACGTTGGGTATCGGTATCGACAGTTTCAAAGAAGCCCAGACGATTCAGACGCTCCTTACCCTGATCGACCAGATCGCTTCCCAGCCATGCACCTTCCATCTGACGCATTTCGCGACGCAGGACGGCATCTTTCGAGGTATCGTTACCTTCAAAACGGATCTTACGCACGTAGAAACGGTTACCCGCATCAACGTTCACGCGTAATTTAACGGTTTTGTCGGCATCGTTAATTTCAGGCATCGACTGTACGCGCGGATAGGCATAACCATAGCGACCGAGAAGCTTTTTGATGTCATCTTCCATCTTGGTCACTTTGGTGCCGTTATACAGCTCGCCCGGCTCGATCTTAGTCAGCTGCTCAATTTCAGCGGAGTGCCCGGCAAGGTTGCCGCTCACTTCAACGCCAGAAAGCTTGTACTGATCGCCTTCGGTAATGTTCACCGTGACGTAAATACCTTTTTTATCTGGCGTCAGACTGACCTGGGTAGAGTCGATGTTGAAACGGGCATAACCGCGATCCAGATAGTAGCTGCGCAGGGTTTCAAGGTCGCCCGCCAGTTTCTGTTTCTGGTATTTACGATCGCCTACCACGTTCCACCACGGCACTTCGTCACGCAGTTGGAAATGAGAGATCAGTTCGTCGGTGGTGAAAGCATGGTTACCAACAATGTTAATTTGCTGGATTTCAGCTGACACACCTTCCTGGAACACCAGTTTTAGGTCAACACGGTTGCGCGGCAGCGGGGTCACGACAGCTTTTACGCTGGCGCTATATTTACCGACGCTGTAGTAGAAGTCTTCCAGACCTTTCTCGATATCGGCAATGGTGGTGCGATCGAGGGATTCGCCCACACGCACACCAGAAGCCTCGAGGTTTTGCTTCAGCATGTCATCTTTCACCGATTTGTTACCGGAGAAAGTAATGCTGGCAATGGTCGGACGTTCTTTTACCTGAACCAGAAGGGTATCACCATCACGAAGGACGCGAACATCCTCAAAGTTGCCGGTAGCAAACAGAGCGCGAATGGTATTACTGATATCTTCATCATTAACCGTGTCGCCTGTACGCACCGGCATACTGAGGAGGGCCGCACCAACGGCGACACGCTGAAGGCCTTCGAAATGAATATCTTTCACTACGAACCCTTCAGCACCGTATACGGTGGCGCTGCTAAACAGCAGCGACGCTATGAGCAACTTTTTCATCGCCATCGTTATTATGCGTTCTTCCTAACTAACTCTCATAACCGAGAGAAATCATTGAAAAGTGCAAGCCCCATTAACAGCACCAGCAGAATCGAGCCAATGCGATAACAAAAGTCTTGAACCCGCTCGGATACCGGTCCGCCCTTGATCTTTTCGATCGCAAGGAACAGCAGATGCGCCCCGTCAAGTACGGGCAACGGAAACAGGTTAATTATCCCTAAGTTCACGCTAATAAGCGCAAGAAACGGCAGGTAATAAACTACCCCGAGTTCCGCTGTCATCCCAGCCCCCTTGGCGATAGAGATCGGCCCACTGAGGTTGTTCAGTTTCACATCACCGGTGATCAATTTTCCCAGCATACTGACCGTCAGCTTCATCAGCTGCCACGTTTTGTCCGTGGCTTCGACGATGGCGTTGAACGGCCCATACTGGCGTACAACTTTATACTCATCTGGCAAAGGAATGACTTTCGGCTCAATACCGACAAAACCAATCGCTTTACCATTACCCGGTTTACTCTCCGGGATTAATGTCAAAGACAAGGGACTTCCCTGCCTTTCGATTTCTAACGCTAAGGATTTACCCGGGTTATCCCGGACAAGCATCACAAAGGTCACCCACTGCGTTAAGGGCTGACCATCGACTTTAACGATCCTGTCGCCTGCTTGCAAACCTGCCTTGCTTGCCGCCGAGTTTGGCTGCACATTTTCCAGTACAGGTTCAATTTGCAGCCCACGAGGACGAATCCCCAGCGAAGATACCGGATCTTCTTTATCAGGCTCAAACGCCCAGTGACGTAAATCGAGCTTTACATCCCGCCGTTGGTCGCTGCCAAATGGCGCTACTGTAATGGTGGTGCTTTCATCGCCAATTTTATCGACCAACTGCAAACGCACGGCATCCCAATCAGGCGTTTCGATACCATCTACGGCTTTTAGTTCCGTACCTGGTGCAATTTGTGCTTCCGCAGCTATCGAATTGGCTGCCATTTCACCAACCACCGGACGTACGCCAGGCACACCAATAATAAAAACCAGCCAGTAGGCAAAGATAGCAAAAATGAAGTTTGCAACCGGACCTGCGGCAATAATCGCCGCTCGTTGGCCAACAGATTTATTATTGAAGGCATGGTGGCGGAGTTCCGGAACGACCGGTTCTGCGCGCTCATCCAGCATTTTGACATAACCGCCCAGCGGGATCAGGGCGATAACATATTCGGTGCCGAGCTTATCAGTTCGCCGCCAGAGCGCCTTACCAAACCCTATTGAGAAACGCTCAACGCGAACACCACAACGCCGGGCAACCCAGAAATGACCAAATTCATGCACGGTGATAAGTACACCCAGTGCAACGATGAACGAAGCCAAATCCCAGAGAAAACTCAGCATATTACCTTCCGTTAAAGCGTCCTGAATACCAGTAACAACAAGCAAGCAAAGACCGGTACCGCAGCCGTCAGGCTATCAATACGATCTAAAATACCACCGTGTCCTGGAATTAAATGACCGCTGTCCTTAATTCCTGCTTCACGCTTAAACATACTCTCGGTCAGATCGCCGAGCACTGAGGCTAACGCTGCGACAATAGAGCAAATGAGTAAGGTGACGGGAGCGACGTCGAGATTCGCCCACATGCCATAACCCCATGAGATTACCGCTGCAGTAGCGAGTCCACCTATAAAGCCTTGCCAGGTTTTACCCGGAGAAACCTTCGGTGCCAGCTTATGTTTACCAAACAATTTGCCAAACATATATGCGCCGGAGTCAGCGCCCCATACCAGGATCATGACATAGAGCAGCCATATTGCGCCACTGTAATGATTCTCGTCATAGTGCCAGGCCCGTAACGCCAGCATGCCCCAGAAGAAGGGAACAATGGTTAGCACGCCAAAAATAAGGCGCAATGTTTTAGAATTACGCCAGATTGCTGCGGAACCTGGGTAAAACAGCACCAGCAATAGCGCGACAATCCACCAACCCAGCGAAGCCCAAAGTGAGATTTCAACCAGCGGTTGATGAATATTTCGGTGATATTCCGGCAACAGAAAAAGCATCAGCGCCAACAATAACCCGCATAACACCGCCAACCATACTCGCTGCGAACGAGTGGTAAAACCGCTAAGCTGTCCCCATTCCCACGCTGCCAGCATGCAGACCACCAGCGTTACAATGGCGAACCCCACCGGCGGCAACAGAAACAACGCCGCGATGACGACGGGTATTAACACAAAAGCAGATATCAGGCGATACTTCAGCAAAAGCGCCCCCCATCAGGCTGTTTCATCACCGGGCTCGGTGCCGCCGAAACGACGCTCTCGATTAGCAAAGGCATTTAACGCCCCTTCAAAGTCTTGTTCATCGAAATCGGGCCAGAGAACATCTGTAAAGTAAAGTTCGGCATAGGCAATTTGCCAAAGCAAAAAGTTACTAATGCGATGCTCCCCCCCAGTCCTAATTACTAAATCTACAGGGGCCAGTTCATGCATACAGACATGCTGGTTTAGCATCTCTTCATCTATCTGATCTGGTTGCAGGTTTCCTTGCTGCACCTTTTCAGCCAGTTGCCTGACTCCCTGGACTATATCCCAACGTCCACCGTAGTTCGCCGCAATATTCAGCGTCAGACCGGTATTCCCGGCTGTTAGCGCTTCAGATTTACGAATACATTCTTGCAAACGCGAGTTAAAGCGACTGGTATCGCCAATAATACGCAGACGCACGTTATGTCGGTGCAGACTTTTTACTTCGCTATCGAGCGCCCACACAAACAGTTCCATTAACGCACTGACTTCCTGCGCTGGTCGGTTCCAGTTTTCACTACTAAAGGCATACAGCGTTAACGCCTCAATACCGTTGTTGGCCGCAAAAGAGACAGCCCGGCGGACGGATTTTGCCCCGGCTTTATGCCCAAAGGCACGAATCTTCCCTTGCTTTTTTGCCCAGCGACCATTGCCGTCCATAATGATCGCAACATGACGGCAGCCATGCGCTGGCAATTTTTCGCTAAGTGGTTGAGTAGCAGACAACATCACGCGTTTTTTATTCCCTGACAGGGTTTACGGTACTCAGGAATACTGAAGCCTATACAAAAAAAAGCCGTGCAAAACCACGGCATACCTGACCTTATAAAGCCAACTACTTACGATCAGATGGCGCAGACTATATCACTGAAGCCCTACGCTAACAAATAGCGAGACTCTCTGTAGCCGGATTATCCTCAGCTTGCGAGACGCATCACCTCTTTTCTGGCGACTTCACGCGCGTTCGCATCAACAGATAACACATCGTCCACACATTGTGGTTCGCGCATATCCATTTTTTCCAGTACCGATAAATTCAACGCAGCGATATCCGTAAAGCGGATTTGTTGCGCAAGAAAAGCAGCAACGGTGATTTCGTTTGCGGCATTCAATGCTGTCGTCGCTGCCTGACCTTGTTCGAACGCCTCCATCGCCAGTTTCAGGCATGGATAACGATCATAATCCGGTGCGGCAAATGTCAACGCACTTAGTTTGCAAAAATCGAGCGGCTTCACGCCAGAGTTCACGCGATTCGGCCATGCCATGGTGTGGGCAATTGGCGTACGCATATCCGGTTCCCCCAGCTGCGCCAGAACACTGCCGTCCTGATAGCGCACCATTGAGTGAATCACTGACTGCGGGTGAATCAGCACTTCCATCTGGCTGGCGCTGGCGTTAAACAGCCAACGCGCTTCAATGTATTCCAGACCTTTGTTCATCATGGTAGCCGAATCGACAGAAATTTTACGCCCCATCGACCAGTTCGGATGACGGCAGGCTTGATCCGGCGTCATTGTTGCCAAATCGCGCAATGGCGTCTCACGGAAAGGGCCACCAGACCCGGTAAGTAAAATGGACACCACGCCATTTTGCTCAAGGTCAGCGTATCCCAGATTATGCTGGATAGGTTGCGGTAAACTCTGAAAAATGGCGTTATGTTCGCTATCGACCGGTAACAATTGCGCTTTGCTCTGCTTTACGGCGTCCATAAACAGACGTCCGCAGGTAACCAGTGATTCTTTATTGGCCAGCAAAATGGTTTTACCCGCGCGGATCGCAGCAAGCGTAGGTAACAGCCCAGCAGCGCCAACAATGGCTGCCATCACCTGATCAACATCCTCAAGCGCTGCCATATCGCAAGCGGCTTGTTGCCCGCTTAAGACTTCGGTGCGGCTACCCTGTTGCTGTAGCATCGTTTTAAGAAGTTTCGCACTCGCTTCATCGTCCATTACGGCATAGCGGGGAGAGAATTCCAGGCACTGTTCTACCATGCGAGTGACATTTTTGCCTGCCACCAGCGCAACTACGCGGAAGTGTTCGGGATTATGGCGCACCACGTCCAGCGTGCTGCAACCAATCGAGCCGGTCGAGCCCAGAATGGTGAGTTGCTTCATGAAACATCCAGAGTTGAGACAGAATAAAAAGCAAAACGCCGCCAGCCGATCCGCAAGGATCTACTGAGCGGCGTTTTTGTCGTTCAAGAAATCAGAACTGCATCAGTTCTGCTTCTTTGTCTGCCAGCGCCGCTTCAATTTTCTTGATTGCAGCATCAGTCAGTTTCTGTACATCGTCCTGAGAACGGCGATCGTCGTCTTCGCTGATCTCTTTATCTTTCAACAGTGCTTTCACTTTGTCGTTCGCGTCACGACGCACGTTACGTACTGCAACACGCGCTTGTTCTGCTTCACCACGAACGATTTTGGTCAGATCTTTACGACGTTCTTCCGTCAGCGGCGGCAGCGGAACACGGATGTCGCTACCCGCAGAGTTCGGGTTCAGGCCAAGATCGGACGCCATAATCGCTTTTTCAACGGCCGGAGACATTGAACGATCAAACACGTTGATTTTCAGAGTACGGGAATCTTCTACCGTTACGCTTGCCAGCTGACGCAGCGGCGTCGGCGTGCCGTAATATTCCACGACAATGCCATCCAGCAGGCTGGGAGAAGCACGACCCGTGCGTATTTTGCTGATTTGGGTTTTGAACGCTTCTACGCATTTGTCCATGCGTACTTCAGCATCTTTTCTGATATCGCTAATCACGTTACGAATCCTTGAAAACTTGTCTCAGTCAGACCAGACAGTCACACACAGTGGAAGTGTGCTAAGTATAGCCCTGATTAAACATATTACGGGTAATCGTCTGGATTATTAGGCTATTTTATTTGCCATTTTGGCCCCGAGCAGTGCTCGCCATCCTCACGTACTTTTGTACGCTCCGGTTGCTGCGCGCTGGCCGTGACCAAACTGCCTGCAACAATAACGCCTTATAACCAGACTTACGCCCCCGCGATACTTACGCGGAATCTTACCCTTATTTATCCATCACGGGAATTATTCCGTGATTAAAGTCCCTTCTTTTTCACCCATTACCACACGGCGCAGCGCACCCGGTTTGTTCATATTGAAAACACGAATCGGTAATTTATGGTCACGAGCCAGCGTGAAGGCCGCCAGGTCCATGACTTTCAGCTCTTTTTCCAGCACTTCGCTGTAAGTCAGTTGCTCGTACATGGTTGCGGTTGGATCTTTCGCCGGATCAGCGGTAAACACGCCGTCAACTTTGGTTGCTTTCAGCACCACATCGGCTTCAATTTCGATACCACGCAGGCAAGCTGCTGAGTCGGTGGTAAAGAACGGGTTACCTGTACCGGCGGAGAGGATCACCACACGGTTGTTGCGCAACAGGCTGATAGCTTCTGCCCAGCTGTAGCTGTCGCACACGCCATTCAATGGAATAGCGGACATCAGACGAGCGTTCACATAGGCGCGGTGCAGTGCATCACGCATTGCCAGGCCGTTCATTACGGTCGCCAGCATCCCCATGTGGTCGCCCACAACGCGGTTCATACCCGCTTTCGCCAGACCAGCGCCACGGAACAGGTTACCCCCACCAATCACCACACCAACCTGAATACCCAGTTCAACCAGTTCTTTGATTTCCTGAGCCATACGATCCAGTATGCTTGCATCAATACCGAAGCCTTCAGTGCCCTGCAGAGCTTCGCCACTCAACTTAAGCAGAATGCGTTTATAGACGGGTTTTGCATTGGTAGCCATGTTTCTTTCCTGAGACTGTCAACGATTGAAATGAATTAATACTAGCGACATTGTACGTCGCTTTTCAGCGCAGCCCCACAAGGGTTAGCTGAATTTACAAGATGGGCACAAAAAGAAGCCGCCCTCAGGCGGCTCCTTTTTGATAATTAAGACTGCTTGGACATCGCAGCAACTTCTGCTGCAAAGTCAGTCTCAACTTTCTCGATGCCTTCACCACTTCGAAGCGGATGAAGCCAGTCACTTCAGCGTTATG
Organism: Shigella sp. FC1661; assembly: GCF_001712525.1. NCBI lineage: Bacteria > Pseudomonadati > Pseudomonadota > Gammaproteobacteria > Enterobacterales > Enterobacteriaceae > Shigella > Shigella sp. FC1661. The sequence continues at coordinate 26,812 of NZ_MDGW01000333.1, read as the reverse complement.
CTCTTTCAGCAGCTGACCAACAGTTTTGCTTGGTTCCATAACGAACGGCTGACCGGTCAGAGAAACTTCGCCGGTGAATTTCTTCATGCGGCCTTCAACCATTTTCTCTGCGATTTCTTTCGGCTTACCAGACTGCATCGCGATATCCAGCTGTACCTGGTATTCTTTTTCTACCACTTCAGCGGATACGTCTTCTGGTTTGATGAATTCTGGCTTGCTTGCAGCAACGTGCATAGCGATGTGTTTAACCAGCTCTTCGTCAGCGCCTTTAGCAGCAACCAGAACGCCGATACGCGCACCGTGCTGATAAGAACCCAGAACGTCGCCTTCCAGCGCAGCAACGCGGCGAATGTTGATGTTTTCACCAATTTTCGCTACCAGCGCAACACGTTCTTCTTCGAACTGTGCTTTCAGAACTTCAACGTCAGTGATTTTGCCAGCAACAGCTGCGTCCAGAACTTTGTCTGCGAACGCCTGGAAACCAGCGTCTTTTGCAACGAAGTCAGTCTGGCAGTTAACTTCCAGAATGATGCCGTAGTTGCCGTCGATTTTGGTTTTGATCACGCCGTCAGCAGCAACGTTGCCTGCTTTTTTCGCTGCTTTAATAGCACCGGACTTACGCATGTTTTCGATTGCCAGCTCGATGTCGCCGTTAGCTTCAGTCAGTGCTTTTTTGCAATCCATCATGCCTGCGCCAGTACGCTCACGCAGCTCTTTTACCAGGGATGCGGTAATTTCAGCCATTCTAAAATCCTCGGAGATGTGATCTGCCCGGCATTAAACCGCACAGATATAAAAGTGAAAAAGGGGGCCATATGCAGGCCCCCTAACCAAACGTGTACTACCTGGTCTATAAGGGCTCTCCCCCTTCATATTTCGCGCCGCAGATGCGTTATCTTCGCTCGCTCATCCCGGTCACTTACTGATGTAAGCTCCCGGGAATTCTCGAGCTTGCCGCCTTTCTGCAACTCGAACTATTTTGGGGGAGTTATCAAGCCTTATTACTCAGCTTCTACGAAGCTTTCTTCCGCCTGGGAAGCCAGATCCTGAGAACGGCCTTCACGTACGGTTGCAGCAACAGCGCCCAGGTACAGGGTCACAGCACGGATTGCGTCGTCGTTACCCGGGATAACGAAGTCAACACCGTCCGGATCAGAGTTGGTATCAACGATAGCAAATACCGGAATACCCAGGTTGTTTGCTTCTTTGATAGCAATGTGTTCGTGGTCAGCATCGATTACAAACAGAGCGTCCGGCAGACCGCCCATGTCTTTGATACCGCCCAGGCTGTTTTCCAGTTTCTCCAGCTCACGAGTGCGCATCAGCGCTTCTTTCTTGGTCAGCTTTTCGAAAGTACCGTCCTGAGACTGAGTTTCTAGGTCTTTCAGACGTTTGATGGACTGACGAACGGTTTTCCAGTTAGTCAGCATACCGCCCAGCCAGCGATGGTTCACGAAGAACTGGTCGCAGCTCAGAGCAGCGTCTTTCACCGCTTCGCTTGCAGCGCGTTTAGTACCAACGAAAAGGATTTTACCTTTGCGAGAAGCAATCTTGTTCAGTTCAGCCAGAGCTTCGTTGAACATCGGTACAGTTTTCTCAAGGTTGATGATGTGAACTTTGTTACGCGCACCGAAGATGAACGGCTTCATTTTCGGGTTCCAGTAACGGGTCTGGTGACCGAAGTGAACACCAGCCTTGAGCATGTCGCGCATGGAAACAGTTGCCATGATTAAAACCTCTATATAAAAGTTGGGGTTATGCCTCCACGTATCCCATATTACCGACCCCAAAGGGCACCCCGGAATATGTGCCGATACGTGTGTGTTGTTACACAAAGTGAGATTGTCGCTTCCGTCCAGTCTGTGTATACGAAATGGATCGGAAGTCCGGCGCGCTTTATACCACAAATACGTCATGGACACCAATAATTGTTGGCGCTGTGTACAGCATCAGACGTTGAATTTTCTATTATAGAAAACGTTCAGTGGCACGTTTGGCGAAATTCAGAATGATTCTCAATTTGCCCGGGTGTGATACCATTGACGGCACTTACATATATATTGTCGGTATCACCGACGCTGATGGACAGAATTAATGGCTATCTCAATCAAGACCCCAGAAGATATCGAAAAAATGCGCGTCGCTGGCCGACTGGCTGCCGAAGTGCTGGAGATGATCGAACCGTATGTTAAACCGGGCGTCAGCACCGGCGAGCTGGATCGCATCTGTAATGATTACATTGTTAATGAACAACACGCGGTTTCTGCCTGCCTCGGCTATCACGGCTATCCGAAATCCGTTTGCATCTCTATTAATGAAGTGGTGTGCCACGGTATCCCGGACGATGCGAAGCTGCTGAAAGATGGCGATATCGTTAACATTGATGTCACCGTAATCAAAGATGGTTTCCACGGCGATACCTCGAAAATGTTTATCGTCGGTAAGCCGACCATCATGGGCGAACGTCTGTGCCGCATCACGCAAGAAAGCCTGTACCTGGCGCTGCGCATGGTCAAACCAGGCATTAACCTGCGCGAAATCGGTGCGGCGATTCAGAAGTTTGTCGAAGCAGAAGGCTTCTCCGTCGTTCGTGAATATTGCGGACACGGTATTGGTCGCGGCTTCCATGAAGAACCGCAGGTGCTGCACTATGACTCCCGTGAAACCAACGTCGTACTGAAACCTGGGATGACGTTCACCATCGAGCCAATGGTCAACGCGGGTAAAAAAGAGATCCGCACCATGAAAGATGGCTGGACGGTAAAAACCAAAGATCGCAGCTTGTCTGCACAATATGAGCATACTATTGTGGTGACTGATAACGGCTGCGAAATTCTGACGCTACGCAAGGATGACACCATCCCGGCGATAATCTCGCACGACGAATAAGATGAAGCCGGCGAATGCCGGCTTTTTTAATGCGATAATTTAATCTTATGAGTGGCGCACAATGAATACCCTTCCAGAACAGTACGCAAACACCGCTCTCCCCACCCTGCCCGGTCAACCGCAAAATCCATGCGTCTGGCCCCGTGATGAATTAACCGTCGGTGGGATAAAAGCCCATATAGATACTTTCCAGCGTTGGCTGGTGATGCCTTTGACAATGGGATCTCTGCAGAACAGTTGATTGAGGCGCGCACCGAGTTTATCGACCAGCTCCTGCAACGATTATGGATTGAAGCGGGATTCAGCCAGATTGCCGACCTGGCATTGGTCGCCGTCGGTGGCTACGGTCGTGGCGAGCTGCATCCACTTTCTGACATCGATTTACTGATTTTAAGCCGTAAAAAGCTCCCGGACGATCAGGCGCAAAAAGTGGGCGAGCTGTTAACGCTGCTCTGGGATGTAAAGCTGGAAGTCGGTCATAGTGTGCGCACGCTTGAAGAGTGCATGCTGGAAGGGTTATCGGATTTAACCGTCGCCACCAATTTAATCGAATCCCGCTTATTAATTGGCGATGTTGCGCTCTTCCTCGAACTGCAAAAACATATTTTTAGCGAAGGATTCTGGCCTTCCGACAAGTTCTACGCGGCGAAAGTTGAAGAACAGAACCAGCGCCATCAGCGTTACCACGGCACCAGCTACAATCTTGAACCAGACATCAAAAGTAGCCCTGGCGGCTTGCGCGATATCCACACTCTGCAATGGGTGGCCCGCCGTCATTTTGGCGCAACATCGCTGGATGAAATGGTTGGGTTTGGCTTCTTAACCTCAGCGGAGCGGGCGGAATTAAACGAATGTCTGCATATACTGTGGCGTATTCGCTTTGCCCTGCATCTGGTCGTCAGCCGTTACGATAATCGCCTGTTATTCGATCGCCAACTTAGCGTCGCTCAGCGTCTGAATTACAGTGGTGAAGGCAACGAACCGGTCGAGCGGATGATGAAGGATTACTTCCGCGTTACACGCCGCGTCAGTGAACTCAACCAGATGCTGCTGCAACTGTTCGATGAAGCCATCCTCGCCCTTCCTGCCGACGAAAAACCACGTCCAATCGACGATGAGTTTCAGCTACGCGGTACGCTAATCGACCTGCGTGATGAAACACTATTTATGCGCCAGCCGGAAGCCATCTTGCGTATGTTCTACACCATGGTGCGCAACAGTGCGATCACCGGCATTTACTCCACCACGCTGCGCCAGTTACGCCATGCCCGTCGCCATCTGCAACAACCGCTGTGTAATATTCCGGAAGCACGAAAACTGTTTTTGAGCATTCTGCGTCACCCCGGAGCGGTGCGGCGCGGGCTATTGCCAATGCATCGCCATAGCGTGCTCGGCGCGTATATGCCGCAATGGTCGCATATCGTCGGGCAGATGCAGTTTGATCTGTTCCACGCCTACACGGTGGATGAACATACTATCCGCGTGATGCTGAAACTGGAGAGTTTTGCCAGTGAAGAAACGCGCCAGCGCCATCCGTTGTGTGTGGACGTCTGGCCGCGCCTGCCGTCAACTGAGCTGATTTTCATCGCCGCGCTGTTTCACGATATCGCCAAAGGACGCGGCGGCGACCACTCCATTCTCGGTGCTCAGGATGTAGTGCATTTTGCAGAACTCCACGGGCTGAACTCACGCGAAACACAGCTGGTTGCCTGGCTGGTTCGCCAGCACTTGCTGATGTCGGTGACAGCACAACGCCGCGATATTCAGGACCCTGAAGTCATCAAGCAGTTTGCCGAAGAAGTTCAAACGGAAAATCGTCTGCGCTATCTGGTATGCCTGACAGTGGCTGACATTTGCGCCACCAACGAAACGCTGTGGAATAGCTGGAAGCAAAGTCTGTTGCGCGAACTCTATTTTGCCACCGAAAAGCAGCTACGACGCGGAATGCAAAACACGCCGGATATGCGCGAACGGGTTCGCCATCACCAACTCCAGGCACTGGCACTACTGCGCATGGATAACATCGACGAAGAGGCGCTGCACCAAATTTGGTCACGCTGTCGTGCTAACTATTTTGTCCGCCATAGCCCAAATCAACTGGCCTGGCATGCCCGCCATTTATTACAGCATGATTTAAGCAAACCACTGGTATTGCTTAGCCCGCAGGCTACGCGTGGAGGCACCGAGATTTTTATCTGGAGCCCGGACCGCCCCTATCTGTTTGCCGCCGTCTGTGCCGAATTAGACCGCCGCAATTTAAGTGTTCACGACGCACAAATTTTCACCACTCGCGACGGTATGGCGATGGATACCTTTATCGTGCTGGAACCCGATGGCAGCCCGCTGTCCGCAGATCGTCATGAGGTTATTCGGTTTGGTCTGGAGCAAGTACTGACGCAAAGTAGCTGGCAGCCACCGCAGCCCCGTCGCCAACCCGCCAAATTACGCCATTTTACTGTTGAAACCGAAGTAACGTTTTTGCCGACCCATACCGACCGCAAATCGTTCCTTGAGCTTATCGCGCTCGACCAGCCAGGACTGCTGGCGAGAGTCGGGAAAATTTTTGCCGATCTGGGAATTTCGCTTCATGGTGCCCGAATTACAACCATTGGCGAGCGAGTAGAAGATTTATTCATAATTGCCACCGCTGACCGGCGTGCGCTTAATAACGAGTTGCAGCAGGAAGTGCATCAGCGGTTGACAGAGGCCCTCAATCCAAACGATAAAGGGTGATGTGTTTACTGATATGAAAAGAGTTTAACAATGCAGCAGTTACAGAACATTATTGAAACCGCTTTTGAACGCCGTGCCGAGATCACGCCAGCCAACGCAGACACCGTTACCCGCGAAGCGGTAAATCAGGTGATCTCCCTGCTGGATTCCGGTGCACTGCGTGTAGCGGAAAAAATTGACGGTCAGTGGGTGACGCATCAGTGGTTGAAAAAAGCGGTGCTGCTCTCTTTCCGTATTAATGATAATCAGGTGATCGAAGGGGCAGAAAGCCGCTACTTCGACAAAGTGCCGATGAAATTCGCCGACTACGACGAAGCACGTTTCCAGAAAGAAGGCTTCCGCGTTGTGCCACCAGCGGCGGTACGTCAGGGTGCGTTTATTGCCCGTAACACCGTGCTGATGCCGTCTTACGTCAACATCGGCGCATATGTTGATGAAGGCACCATGGTTGATACCTGGGCGACCGTCGGTTCTTGTGCGCAGATTGGTAAAAACGTCCACCTTTCCGGTGGCGTGGGCATCGGCGGCGTGCTGGAACCGCTGCAGGCTAACCCAACCATCATTGAAGATAACTGCTTCATTGGCGCACGCTCTGAAGTAGTTGAAGGGGTGATTGTCGAAGAAGGTTCCGTCATTTCCATGGGCGTATACATTGGTCAGAGCACCCGTATTTACGACCGTGAAACCGGCGAAATCCACTACGGTCGCGTTCCGGCGGGGTCTGTGGTTGTTTCAGGTAATCTGCCGTCAAAAGATGGCAAATACAGCCTCTACTGTGCGGTTATCGTTAAGAAAGTTGACGCGAAAACTCGCGGCAAAGTCGGCATTAACGAACTGCTGCGTACCATCGACTAAAAGTATGCACACGGGCAGCACGACGCTGCCCGATTTTTTTTGCAGGGATGAGCGATGATTTCACGCCGCCGATTGTTGCAGGCTACTGCCGCGACGATAGCCACGAGCTCAGGTTTCGGTTATATGCATTACTGGGAGCCAGGCTGGTTTGAATTAATCCGTCACCGCCTCGCCTTTTTTAAAGACAACGCAGCACCATTCAAAATTCTTTTTCTGGCCGATCTCCATTACTCTCGTTTTGTTCCTTTAAGCCTGATTTCTGACGCGATTGCTCTTGGCATAGAACAAAAGCCCGATTTGATATTACTGGGCGGCGATTACGTATTATTTGATATGCCGCTGAATTTTTCGGCGTTTAGTGATGTCCTCTCCCCCCTTGCCGAATGTGCGCCGACGTTTGCCTGCTTCGGCAACCACGATCGCCCTGTTGGTACAGAAAAAAATCACTTAATTGGCGAGACGTTGAAATCAGTGGGCATCACGGTGTTGTTTAACCAGGCTACGGTGATCGCCACGCCGAACAGGCAATTCGAACTGGTAGGCACCGGTGACTTATGGGCCGGACAATGCAAACCACCTCCCGCCAGCGAAGCAAATCTGCCAAGACTGATGCTGGCACATAATCCCGACAGCAAAGAAGTCATGCGTGATGAACCCTGGGATCTGATGCTGTGCGGCCATACTCACGGCGGGCAACTGCGCGTACCGTTGGTTGGTGAACCTTTTGCCCCTGTCGAAGATAAACGTTACGTCGCCGGATTAAATGCCTTTGGCGAACGACACATCTACACAACCCGTGGCGTGGGCAGTTTGTATGGTTTGCGTCTGAACTGCCGCCCGGAAGTAACGATGCTGGAACTGGTGTAGAACGTGAATTTTATCACCACAATAAAGCAGGTAATTTTTTGATTTTTACGCCATGATAGAAGTCTGGAAGAAAAAGGCTTTCTGCGATCACAGTCGAGCCGGGCGGGCCAGGCCAAATGCTAAAATAAGCACAATTTACTGACTCATTTTGAGGTAACGCTATGTACGACAATCTGAAAAGTCTGGGTATTACCAATCCTGAAGAAATTGATCGTTACAGCCTCCGGCAGGAAGCCAACAACGATATTCTGAAAATCTATTTCCAGAAAGACAAAGGCGAGTTTTTCGCCAAGAGCGTTAAGTTTAAATATCCGCGTCAGCGTAAAACGGTCGTCGCTGATGGTGTGGGTCAGGGTTATAAAGAAGTCCAGGAAATCAGCCCGAATCTACGGTATATCATTGATGAGCTTGATCAAATCTGCCAGCGTGACCGCAGCGAAGTTGATCTTAAGCGTAAGATCCTCGACGACTTACGTCACCTGGAGTCAGTCGTAACCAATAAGATCAGCGAGATTGAAGCCGATCTGGAAAAACTAACGCGTAAATAATCCCGAATTGACGGTTAATTCGGGCATTCCCCTCTCCCCTTCGGGCTGAGGGGAATGAGACAGCGCCGCCTCAACCTTAACGCATAACCTACCGCTCTTCATCCAGTTGTAACGCCACATACAGCAGCAACCTGTCATCAAAATTGCCCAAATCAAGCCCGGTCAGTTCCGATATACAATTAAGCCGATACTCCAGGGTATTACGATGAATAAACAACGCCTTTGACGTTGCCAGCGGTTGCACATTGTGACGAAACCACGCCGCCAGCGTTCGTCGCAGCAAGCCGTTATTGTCCATCGCTTTCAGCCGCGCCAGCGGTCGCGCCAGTTCGTTGGCCTGCCAGTCGCCACGCAAACTGTCGAGTAACACAGGTAACATCAGATCCTGATAAAAATAGCAGCGACTTTCTGGCATCCGCTGTTTACCCACCACCATCGTCGTTTTCGCCGTACGATAGGATCGGGCAATACTGCCAGGACCGGTAAAATAGTTGCCCAGTGAAACGCGAAAACGCAGCTGGCCGTACTCTTTCATGCGGGTAATCAGTTGTTCAACTCGCTTACGATGATCTTCTGCATCCCAGCGCCCAAAAGAGTTCAACGCCGGTTTCAACACCACCATTTCGGTTAGCGAGACAATCGCCACCAGATTATTACGCTCGGGCGTAGTCAGCGCGTTTTGCAGTTGTTGTAACTCCGCCATTGCGCTGTCCACACCAAGCTGACCGCTGTCGACCTCAACAATAGCCACCACTCGCGGTTGATTGAGATCGATCCCCAGCCGTTGCGCCCATTCAGTAAGTGCGGGAGTATTCTCCTCTGCCTGAATCAGGTTCATCACCAGTTCCTCCCGCAAACGGCTATCCTGCGCCAACAAGTGCATCAACCGCGACTGTTCCAGCATCATTTCAGCCGTCATGCAGACCAGTTCGCCATATTTACGCAGATTCTCTGGTTCACCTGTCAGGCCAATTACGCCGACAATTTCACCTTCCAGCCGTAACGGTAGATTAATCCCTTGCCGCACACCGTGCAGATGACGTGCCACCGCGTCATCGATATCGACGACTCGTCCCTGTGAAAGTACCAGCAATGCACCTTCGTGCAATTCACCAATACGCTCACGATCGCCGCTGCCGATAATTCGCCCACGGGCATCCATTACGTTGATATTGGTATCGATGATGCGCATGGTACGTGCCACGATATCCTGCGCCATTTTGGTATCAAGATGCCAGCCATAAGTCCTCCGTTATGCACGGCTTAGCATAAGGAAGTACGTAACGTACGGCATTGTGCAAATGCCTAAAGGATGATGAAGATGTATGGAGTTGTGGTGAAGTTCACAGATTGTAAGGAGAACCCCTTCCCGTTTTCAGGAAGGGGTTGAGTGAGATTACTGCATTAACAGGTAGATGGTGCTGTCGCCGCGCTGAATGTTCAGTGCCAGCACAGACGGTTTGCTGTCGAGAACTTTACGCAGTTCAGCGATGTTTTTCACTGCCTGCTGGTTCGCGCCAATAATCACATCACCTTTCTTCAGGCCGATCTGCGCAGCCGGAGTGCCCGTTTTCACGTTGTTCACTACCACGCCCTGATCTTTGCCTTTGTTGCTCATCTCAGCGCCTTCAATGCCGTTGAAGATGGAGCTGGAATCAACCTGATTCTGGCTGCTCTGCTGCAGTTCCAGGTTCACGTTAACCTGCTTACCGTCGCGCAGTAAGCCCAGGGTCAGTTTGCTGCCCACCGGCATAGTACCCACCTGAGCACGCAGTGCGGCAAAGCTGCTGATCGGCTTACCGTTCAGTGAGGTGATCACATCACCCGCTTTAATGCCCGCTTTTGCAGCGGAGGAATTAGGCAGAACCTGGCTTACGAAAGCACCGCGCTGGGCGTCAACTTTCATCGCTTTCGCCAGTTCGGAGTTCAGCTCAGTCCCCATAATACCCAGCTCACCGCGTTTCACCTGGCCGTATTCCACCATCTGCGAGGTCAGGTTTTTCACCATGTTGCTCGGGATTGCAAAACCGATACCGATGTTGCCGCCGTCCGGTGCGAGGATCGCGGTGTTGATACCGATCAGTTCGCCGTTCAGGTTAACCAGCGCACCACCGGAGTTACCACGGTTGATCGCTGCATCGGTCTGGATGAAGTTTTCGTAGTTTTCAGCATTCAGGCCGCTACGCCCCAGCGCAGAGACAATCCCGGAAGTTACCGTCTCGCCCAGACCAAACGGGTTACCAATCGCTACGGTGTAATCACCCACGCGCAGTGCATCAGAATCCGCCATCTTAATTGCGGTCAGGTTTTTCGGGTTCTGGATTTGGATCAGCGCGATATCAGAGCGCGGATCTTTGCCGACCATCTTCGCGTCGAACTTACGGCCATCGCTCAGCTGGACTTTAATCACCGTCGCGTTATCAACAACGTGGTTGTTGGTGACGACATAGCCTTTATCGGCATCAATGATGACGCCGGAACCCAGCGCCATGAATTTCTGTTGCTGGCCGCCACCATTACCGCCCTGGCCACCCTGGCAGAACGGAGAGCTCTGGAACGGAGAACCTTCCTGGCAGAACGGAGAATCATCACCGAAGAACTGCTGGAAATTACGCGGCATACGCGGCGTATTAACGGTTGTGCTACCTTCTACGTTAATGCTGACCACTGAAGGCATCACCTTTTCGAGCATCGGTGCAAGGCTTGGCATCTGCTGGGCTGTCGTTGCTGAAGAAGTCTCAGCCGCCGTTGCAGAGAGCGGAGATAACGCCAAACCTAAACTCAGAGCCAGTGCACTCAGTGCTAATGTGGTTTTTTTCATGTATTTCAGTCTCGATTAACAGATAACGCAAAATTGCTGTGTTCTTCAGATTCGTTTTATAGCGCGAAGTTCCGAACTAAAGTTTCTGCAAAAGGTAAAAATTTATTGTTCGTCTTTACAAAAGCCTGGTTATTGTTCTACGGCCATCAGACGTCGGTATTCATCCCACGCATAGAGGTCGGTCATACCGCTGATATAATCCTGCAGCAGGCGGCAACGGTAATAATATTCCCATAGCGGAAACTCAGGATAATCTGACGGTAATTTACTGACAGCCTCGACATAGGCCAGCCGATGGCGCGTCGAGAGTTTGTGGAATAAGCGCGATTCAATAGGGAAACGTTTCACCCGTTCTTTTTCTACCAGTTCAGTAAAGTCGGATAACGACAGGCTTAATAAAGGACGATAAATCTCTAATAATCCGCTAATGACCCGATAGCCCTGCAATTCAAGCTGCTCGACATCTGGATGGCTAAACACATGTTTTACAGCGACATTTTTATATAGCTTAAGAAGATCGCTGCATTCGCTGGCATCTTCCAATAATGCATGATTAAACGTTCCGGCGAAAATCGCAGGCAGATTATCAATAAATCGTTGTGCCGCATAGGGTACCAGTTTATTTAGGGTGTTTACCCGTAAATACATAAAAAACTGATCTTCCGTACTGCGGCTTAAACTATTTGAGCGTGATTTTTCCCAGGCATTTTCAACCACCAGCGAAAAGAGCGAACCTTTCTCATGCTGGCCCCACGCTTCGTGCAAATGATGATAAAGCTGCTCAACGGTAAATATTCTTTTCTCTACCGCATCTTCAAGGTCTGCCACACAATAGGAGATGTCGTCGGCTGCTTCCATAATCCACGTTAATGGAAAACGACTGTAAAGCGCCAAATTAAGTTCTTTACGCAACCGGGCAATATAGGCTTCTTCAGAAAGATAATAACCCGGCTTTTTCATTAAATAGTGATGTGTCTCAGGCGTTTCGCCACGCCACCACGCCGGACGGGTATATTTTAAAATACCGCCAACCTGTGCCCAGGTGAGATTCATCCTCATCAATGTATGCACCAGACGAATGCCTTGTGCATTCCCCTCAAAATGACATAAGTCCTGACGAATCTTGCGCCGCAGCTCGTTAAGCGGTTCTTCCCCGTCCCGTAAACGTAGTGCCGCCACGCTGCAGCGATCGTCAGTCAGAGGCTGGCTTTCGGCATCTTCCGGGTGCAAACGCTGGCGAAACCAATCATTTATCGCCGCTTCGCCAAAATGACCAAACGGCGGATTGCCGATATCGTGCATCAGGCATGACATCTCAACAATGCTTTCAAAGGGGCCGGTCAGTTCATCCAGGCCGTATGCTTCCAGTAATTTAAGCTCTTTCATACGGCTTAGAATTTCTTTGGCGATGTAGCGCCCCACCTGCTGGACTTCCATCGAGTGGGTAAGACGCGTGCGCACGGCGGCATTGCGCTCCAGTGGAAAAACCTGGGTCTTTTGTTGCAGACGACGAATTGCCGGAGAGTTGATGATACGCCCGCGATCGCTCTCGAAGATCCGCAGGATCTCATGTTCGGTTTTAACGCCCTGCGGTGAACGGTAACGACGATGCCAGTTTATTTTTTTTCGGAAATCAATCTGTGCCATGTCCTCTCCCACGCTTCCCCGTAAGCGCATGGTAAACTATGCCTTCAAATCGGGCTTATCGCGAGTAAATCTATGAAAATCGGCATCATTGGTGCAATGGAAGAAGAAGTTACGCTGCTGCGTGACAAAATCGAAAATCGTCAAACTATCAGTCTCGGCGGTTGCGAAATCTATACCGGCCAACTGAATGGAACCGAGGTTGCGCTTCTGAAATCGGGCATCGGTAAAGTCGCTGCGGCGCTGGGTGCCACTTTGCTGTTGGAACACTGCAAGCCAGATGTGATTATTAACACCGGTTCTGCCGGTGGCCTGGCACCAACGTTGAAAGTGGGCGATATCGTTGTCTCGGACGAAGCACGTTATCACGACGCGGATGTCACGGCATTTGGTTATGAATACGGTCAGTTACCAGGCTGTCCGGCAGGCTTTAAAGCTGACGATAAACTGATCGCTGCCGCTGAGGCCTGCATTGCCGAACTGAATCTTAACGCTGTACGTGGCCTGATTGTTAGCGGCGACGCTTTCATCAACGGTTCTGTTGGTCTGGCGAAAATCCGCCACAACTTCCCACAGGCCATTGCTGTAGAGATGGAAGCGACGGCAATCGCCCATGTCTGCCACAATTTCAACGTCCCGTTTGTTGTCGTACGCGCCATCTCCGACGTGGCCGATCAACAGTCTCATCTTAGCTTCGATGAGTTCCTGGCTGTTGCCGCTAAACAGTCCAGCCTGATGGTTGAGTCACTGGTGCAGAAACTGGCACATGGCTAAGTCACTGTTCAGGGCGCTGGTCGCCCTGTCTTTTCTCGCGCCACTGTGGCTCAACGCGGCACCGCGCGTCATCACGCTTTCTCCCGCCAACACTGAACTTGCCTTTGCCGCCGGGATCACGCCGGTTGGGGTCAGCAGCTATTCCGACTATCCTCCACAAGCGCAAAAGATTGAGCAGGTTTCCACCTGGCAGGGGATGAATCTGGAACGCATTGTCGCGCTGAAACCCGATCTGGTGATTGCCTGGCGTGGAGGTAATGCCGAGCGGCAGGTTGACCAGCTGGCTTCGCTGGGAATAAAAGTGATGTGGGTCGATGCGACAAGCATTGAACAAATTGCCAATGCGTTACGTCAACTGGCCCCCTGGAGTCCGCAACCGGATAAGGCCGAACAAGCCGCGCAATCCCTGCTGGATCAGTACGCGCAATTGAAAGCGCAATATGCTGGTAAACCTAAAAAACGTGTTTTTCTGCAATTCGGCATTAATCCGCCATTTACCAGTGGAAAAGAGTCGATTCAAAACCAGGTACTCGAAGTTTGTGGCGGAGAAAACATCTTTAAAGACAGCCGGGTTCCTTGGCCGCAAGTTAGCCGCGAACAGGTGTTAGCACGCTCGCCACAGGCGATTGTCATTACAGGCGGACCGGACCAAATTCCTAAAATCAAACAATACTGGGGTGAACAGCTCAAAATTCCCGTTATTCCTCTCACGAGTGACTGGTTTGACGTGCAAGCCCACGTATTATCCTCGCTGCACAACAGCTCTGTAATGCGCTTTCACAGGTAGATTAGCGCCTGACCTTTTTAGGTGCTCAGTGGGGATTGAACAATGCTCGTCTATTGGCTGGATATAGTCGGCACAGCGGTATTTGCCATCTCCGGCGTTTTGTTAGCCGGAAAATTGCGTATGGACCCTTTTGGTGTTCTGGTGCTGGGCGTGGTTACCGCTGTAGGCGGCGGGACAATTCGCGACATGGCGCTGGATCACGGCCCGGTATTTTGGGTGAAAGATCCCACCGATCTGGTCGTTGCAATGGTAACCAGCATGCTGACCATCGTGCTGGTGCGCCAGCCAAGACGCTTACCAAAATGGATGTTGCCGGTGCTGGACGCCGTTGGTCTGGCGGTGTTTGTCGGCATTGGCGTGAATAAAGCCTTTAATGCGGAAGCCGGTCCGTTAATCGCGGTTTGTATGGGCGTCATTACTGGCGTTGGCGGCGGGATCATTCGTGATGTACTGGCCCGCGAAATCCCCATGATTTTACGTACAGAAATCTACGCAACTGCCTGTATTATCGGCGGTATTGTCCACGCTACGGCTTATTACACATTTTCCGTACCACTGGAAACAGCCAGTATGATGGGCATGGTCGTGACGCTATTGATTCGGCTGGCGGCTATTCGTTGGCATCTTAAGCTACCGACGTTTGCGCTGGATGAGAATGGGCGTTGAAGAGAGAAGATGTGCCGGATAGTTTATCCGGCACATGAACAACAGATTAGATGCTAAAGGAAGAACCGCAACCGCAGGTGCTTTTCGCGTTCGGGTTGGTCACGATGAAACGAGAACCTTCCAGTCCTTCGGTATAGTCAACGGAACCACCGACCAGATATTGCAGGCTCATCGGATCAACCACCAGGCCAACGCCCTGTTTTTCGATGGTCATATCGCCTTCGTTCACCTGATCATCAAAGGTGAAACCATACTGGAAGCCGCTGCAACCGCCACCGGTGATATACACGCGTAATTTCAGATTCGGGTTATCTTCGTCAGCGATCAGGCTTTTAACTTTGTTGGCTGCTGCGTCGGTAAACTCCAGCGGCAGTGCTACGTCATCACTCATATTTTGCTCCAAACGACATCGGCAATTGGGCAAATTCTAACCCAATAATAATCGCCATTATCTAATACCCTGGTATTTCGTTCAAGTATTCTCGCTGGCTGATGCGGCCTTGCTTCGCGCCAGTTGCTCAGCTTCCTGTTTTGCCAGCGTGCGCGCAAGAATCGCCGAATATAGCGGTTTCCCGCCGGTAAATTGCGCTAATAGTGTTGCGCCAAGACCGGTAATAATCATTGGCAAAATGAGCTGGTAGTTATCGGTCATCTCCAGAACCAAAATGATCCCCGTTAACGGCGCGCGAATAGATGCCGCCAGTAACGCCCCCATTCCGGCAATAGCAAAAGTCCCCGCCTCAAGGTGATATTGCGGAAACAGCTCAACGACAACCATTCCGAAAGCGGTTCCCAGCACAGTACCCAGCGCCAGCATCGGGGCAAAAATACCGCCGGCGCGCCGGAAGAGAAGCACAGTAAGGTGGTAATGACCCGCGCGACGAAGATAAACACCAGCATTCCCATGCTGAAATTCCCTGCGGTAGCGATAGGAATCAGGTTAAAACCGCCGCCCGACGTTGCTGGTGCCACAAACCCCAGCAATCCACACAGACCGCCAATCGCACCGCCCATTAGCACCCATTTGGTAATATTGCCGCCGTGCACACGGTGCAGCAAATCCTGCATCCCCAGCACCCATTTATTAAAAATAGGGCCGAAAATGCCAAAAATAATACCGAGGATCAGATAAAGCCACTGCGTATTAAGCGGCGCATCAGAAAGTTTACCGACGTCAATCAACGCAACTTCATGATTAAAAATCCGGTACATAATGGTCGACATAATGACGCCAATAAATACCGCTTTAATCGAAATTAACGTATAGCGAAACTGCGGACGCATCTCTTCGATAATAAACAAAATACCCGCCAGCGGCGCGTTAAAGGCCGCAGCCAGCCCCGCAGCAGCACCGGTTGCCAGCAGCGTATGGCGAGCTTCATCACCTTTCAGGCGGAAAATATCGAGTACCATGCGACCGATATTGCCGCCGATCTGCACGGTTGGCCCTTCGCGCCCCAGCACCATGCCTCCGCCGAGTGTCCCCAGCCCGCCAAAGAATTTCACCGGCAACACACGCCACCAGCGAACGGGACGTTGATCTTCCAGCGCCCCTTCAATTTCCGGGATCCCCGAACCACCTGCTTCCGGCGCGTATTTGCGCACCAAAAAGTAGCCGAACATCGCCAGCACCGCCGAACAGAGAAAAGCGACGGTTAACAGAAGCGGATAATTATCAGCAGTATGTACCAGCGCCCCCATACGTTGGTTCTGCAACCAGGCGACACCTTTGTCAAAAGCAACCGCTGCCAGCCCGACAAGCGTGCCGACGACTGCCGCCATAAACAAAATGGCTAACGGGGTTTTATCGCGCTCAAGAAGTTGGCGAATCAGTTGTCTGCGTCGTAGGCGCGCGGCCTGCGGTGTTTCTAAAGAGGGAGTATCAGTTTTCATCCAATGATCACTTATTGGTCATACAAATAAGATGACGGCATTTTACTCGCGCGTTCCATGAAAATCCTTTGCAAAGCGTAATGTTTCAAATGCACAAAACTTTTATACTCTAAGAAATCAGGATTGCACCAGTACAAGCAGCCTGATGTTTGACGAGTATTTAACTTGTTATGAATAACATAGAATAGCAGCCATTCACTTTTTCTACGAATCAGGAACCCTCCATGAGTAAGTCTGAAAATCTTTACAGCGCAGCGCGCGAGCTGCTCCCTGGCGGTGTGAACTCCCCTGTTCGCGCCTTTACTGGCGTGGGCGGCACTCCACTGTTTATCGAAAAAGCGGACGGCGCTTATCTGTACGATGTTGATGGCAAAGCCTATATCGATTATGTCGGTTCCTGGGGGCCGATGGTGCTGGGCCATAACCATCCGGCTATCCGCAATGCCGTGATTGAAGCCGCCGAGCGTGGTTTAAGCTTTGGTGCACCGACCGAAATGGAAGTGAAAATGGCGCAACTGGTGACCGAACTGGTCCCGACCATGGATATGGTACGCATGGTGAACTCCGGCACTGAAGCGACCATGAGCGCCATCCGCCTGGCCCGTGGTTTTACCGGTCGCGACAAAATCATTAAATTTGAAGGTTGTTACCACGGTCACGCTGACTGCCTGCTGGTGAAAGCCGGTTCTGGCGCACTCACGTTAGGCCAGCCAAACTCGCCGGGTGTTCCGGCAGATTTCGCCAAACATACCTTAACCTGTACTTATAACGATCTGGCTTCTGTACGCGCCGCGTTTGAGCAATACCCGCAAGAGATTGCCTGTATTATCGTCGAGCCGGTGGCAGGCAATATGAACTGTGTTCCGCCGCAGCCAGAGTTCCTGCCAGGTCTGCGTGCGCTGTGCGACGAATTTGGCACGTTGCTGATCATCGATGAAGTGATGACCGGCTTCCGCGTGGCACTGGCTGGCGCACAGGATTATTACGGCGTAGTGCCAGATTTAACCTGCCTCGGCAAAATCATCGGCGGTGGAATGCCGGTAGGCGCATTCGGTGGTCGTCGTGATGTAATGGATGCGCTGGCCCCGACGGGTCCGGTCTATCAGGCGGGTACGCTTTCCGGTAACCCGATTGCGATGGCAGCGGGTTTCGCCTGTCTGAATGAAGTCGCGCAGCCGGGCGTTCACGAAACGCTGGATGAGCTGACAACACGTCTGGCAGAAGGTCTGCTGGAAGCGGCAGAAGAAGCCGGAACTCCGCTGGTCGTTAACCACGTTGGCGGCATGTTCGGTATTTTCTTTACCGACGCCGAGTCCGTGACGTGCTATCAGGATGTGATGGCCTGTGACGTGGAACGCTTTAAGCGTTTCTTCCATATGATGCTGGACGAAGGTGTTTACCTGGCACCGTCAGCGTTTGAAGCGGGCTTTATGTCTGTGGCGCACAGCATGGAAGATATCAATAACACCATCGATGCTGCACGTCGGGTATTTGCGAAGTTGTGATAATTTTGCCTCGCCCACCGGGCGAGGCACTCAATTAACGGCTCTGCTTTCTCAACAAATAGATAAAATATGGCGCGCGATAAAGGTCGACAGCAGCCCCGCCGGGATCTGGAATGGAAACAGCACCATCCGCCCACACCAGTCAGCGAATACCAGCAGTAAACCACCCACCAGCGCCGAAATTACGATGTGTGGCATCGTCCGTCGAAAACCCATCATCCGCGCAATATGCGGTGCCATTAAACCAACAAAACTCAACGGTCCAATAGTCATCGTCGCGGTCGCCGTCAGGCAAGCCGCTAACAGCAGCAGCGCAATTCGCGTCGGCGTCAGCGCCATTCCCACAGCTCGTGCGGTATCACCGCCCAGAGGTAAAATGGTCAGCCAGCGGCGGTACAGCGGGGTAATCGCCAGCAAAATCACCATCACAATTCCGGTACGCCAGACCTGCGCATCGGTGGCGTTGTAGGTCGAACCAGAGATCCAGGTGAGCACTTGCGCCATTCGCGGGTCACCACTCGCCTGCAACATCATTAAAAGCATGGTGAATGCGGTACTTAACGCCATCCCCGCCAGTAACATGCGGTGTGGGGAAAATCCACCGCGCCCGGCGGCGATCATAATAATCAACAGCGTCACCGCGGCACCGATACTTCCCGCGGGTAACAGCCAGCCAAAAGCATTACCCGGTACCAGAAACAGCATCAGTACCACGCCAAACGCTGCGCCGGAGCTAATCCCCAGCACTTCCGGGCTTGCCATCGGGTTGCCGGTCAGTCGCTGAATAATACAGCCCGCCACCGCCAGCATGACGCCCGCAAATAGCGCCGCTATAATTCGCGGCCAGCGCCAGGGCATTAAATCATCGAGCAACGCCCCGCTCGCCCACATCCAGCCGTGCGCATCACGACCAAACGACAGCGCCACCACCACAGCCATCAACAGCAGCACGCCGCCCGCGAGGGCAAACGCCAGCACATGTTGGCGTTCAGCCGCGACACGATCGTTGACCTTCATATCCGGCGCGCTAATGCTGCGTAAACGCGGCAACAGCCACAGTAGCAGCGGCGCACCGATCAACGCAGTGACCGAACCGGTGGACACTTCCATCCACACGCGAGTCAGCCAGAGGATGATTTGATCGGAAAGCCAGAGGATCAGCGCACCAATCAACGACGCCAGCATCAGTCGCGGCAGCAGACGCCGCGACCCCAGCATTTTTGCCAGCAACGGCGCAAACAACCCGATAAAGCCGATAATCCCCACCGCGTTCACCAGCAGCGCACTGATGACAATCGCCAGCGACAGCGCCGCCAGACGCGCGAGCGACAAGGCCAGCCCGAGATTGCGCGCCACGCCATCATCAAGCCCCATCAGGGTTAACGGGCGAAGTAGCAGCAACGTCAGCATCACACCGCCCAGCAACTGCGGCCATAAACGCTCAACACCGCCCCAGTCGGTTTGCGTCAGCGTTCCGGTGCTCCACAGGAACATGCTTTGCAGTTGGTCATGGTGGAAGATAACCAGTAACTGATTGATTGCCCCACAATAAAGGCTCACTACCAGCCCCGCGAGGATCAGCGTTACCGGCGAAAGCCGTTTCCCCCACGCGACGCCAAAGACAATTAAGCCAACAACGCAAGCGCCCGCCAGCGCAGCAAACTGACTCGCCATCGCCCCTGGGATCGCCCAGAGCGTAGTGACGGTAATCCCCAGTTGCGCGCCTGTAGCAACGCCAAGTGTCGTCGGTTCCGCCAGCGGATTACGCAGCACTTGCTGAAACAGCACGCCCACCAGCCCCAGGCCTGCGCCCACCAGCAGCGAAATAGCCAGACGCGGCAGCAAGCTGTAGTGAAAAATCATCTGCTCGATGACGTCAATATCCGGCGACCAGGCGGCCTGCGCCCACTGGCTACGCGGCAGCGCCTGCGAAAAGTTCATCCAGGTCAGCGCCGTAGCGACAATCACCAGCAGCGCCAGCAATAACGCCGGGAAAAGCGCAATTCGTTTACTCACGCTTTACCTCCGATGGCGTTATCCAGAACGCGCACAAAGTGCATTGCCGAGAGCGTCGCACCATAAAACCAGACTGCGGGTACGCGCTGAAAGCGTCCAGCGCGGACAAACGGCATGGCCTGCCACAGCGGGGTTGCCATTAGCGCATCCATGTCTTTGCTGTTGTCGTGATCAAAACAGAGCACATCAACGTCTTTATACGCTGCCAGACGATCGATACTGACGGCGGTACTGCCCCAGAAGTTGGTTTCCCCTTGCCAGGCATTTGGGATGCCGTACTCATCAAGAATTTCCTGGAACAAGCTGTTTGGACCGAAGACCAACATATGGCGCGGATCGATAAGCGTCGTCAGCAATAACGGGCGTGCACCACGCTTCACAAAGCGGGGTTTCATGCTGCGGATAAAGTCTTCATATTGCGCTAAATGCGTTTCTGCTGCGCTTTGCAGGTTAAGTAAATCTGCCATTTCCGTCAGTGATTTACGCGCCATCGCCAGCGGCTGTTTGCCGTCGCTGAAGTTAAATCCACGCCCCGGCGCAATACGTGCCAGCATTTCTGCTGAAGGGCCATATCCTGCCGACCAGACCATAAACGACGGTTTCATTTCGGTCAGCAGTTCAAGGTTAGGTTCTGTGCGCAAACCGACGTCGATCACTGAGTCCGGCAATGGTGGTTCGCTGACCCACAGGCGATAGTTGATGGTATCCGCCACGCCGTAAGGCACGATGCCGAGCGCCAGCAGTAATTCCACCGGCAACCACTCCAGCGCCACAATACGATTGGGATCAATAGCCGCCGCGTGGGCGGTATTCATCTGCCATAACAACGGAGAAAGCGCCATCGCCGTTAACAGTCGACGGCGCGAAATAAGAGGTAAGCCGCTCATCAATAAACAAAACTCACAGGTGCAGCACCCGCCGGATGCGGCAAAATACCCATCGGGATGCCATAAATCATTTCGAGGGTATCGCCGCGCATAATTTCCGCAGGCGTTCCCTGAGCAATCATTTCACCACCGCGCAGGGCGACCAGATAATCACAGTAGCGTGCCGCCATATTGATATCGTGCAACACGGCAATGACCGTCAGGCCACGCTCCTGACTTAAACGGTGCACCAGCGCCAGCACATCAACCTGGTGGGCGATATCCAGCGCCGAGGTCGGTTCGTCGAGCAACAGACAACGGCTATCCTGCGCCACCAGCATGGCGATCCACGCCCGCTGACGTTCGCCGCCAGAGAGACTATCAACCAGCCGATGCGCCAGCGGTTTTAAGCCAACCAGCGAGATAGCTTCCTCGACTTTTTCGCGATCTGCCGCCCCAAAGCGCCCCAGCGCGCCATGCCACGGGTAACGACCAATCGCCACCAGTTCACGCACGGTCATCCCTTCTGCCGGAGGAAGCTGCTGCGGCAAATAAGCCACTTTGCGGGCAAACGCTTTGCTGCTCCAGCTTTCCAGCGGCTGGGCATCAAGAAGAATCTCCCCTTCTGACGGAGGCTGATGACGGCCAAGCATTTTGAGCAGAGTGGATTTACCAGAACCGTTGTGACCAATCAGACCGGTCACTTTCCCGGCAGGAAAGGTTAACGACAGCGGATGCAAAAGCGTGCGCCCGGGCACACGAAAGGAGATATTACGCAGTGCAAAAGTGGTATCGGAATGATTCGTGTATTCCTGCATAACAGCCAACTTGTGAAATGGGCACGGAAATCCGTGCCCCAAAAGAGAAATTAGAAACGGAAGGTTGCGGTTGCAACGACCTGACGTTCTGCGCCCCAGAAGCAGCCATAAGTCTGGAAGCAACTGGCAACATACTCACGATCGAGCAAATTGTTGACGTTCACAGCAAGGCTGGATCCCGCCATACCAAAGCGTGCCAGATCATATTTTACAACAGCATCCATTACAGCTGCGCTACCCACTTTAAAAGTGTTTGCCGGATCACCATAGCTGGAACCAATAAAACGACCACCTGTTCCCAATGTTAAACCAGAAAGCGGCCCTTCATTGAAGGTATAATCCCCCCAGAGAGATGCCATATGCTCCGGTACTTGTTCTGGAGTTTTACCTTTGAGATTGGTGTCTTTGGTGTATTCCGCATCGGTGTAGGTATAAGAAGCCGTCAAGTTAATATTGGCATTTAACGCCGCTTTTGCTTCAAGTTCCACACCACGAGCGCGAATCTCACCTGCTGGGACTTGCGCTAATGGGTTTGTTGGGTCTGCTGTCAGGTTATTTGTTTTCGTCAATTGATAGACTGCGCCCGTAACAACGACCGGCATATCATTCGGAACATATTTTACGCCAGCTTCATACTGTTCACCTTTCGATGGCTTATAGGAAATGCGTGGGTTGCTCCACAGATCGAAAGCACTCGGTTCAAAGGACTGGCTATAGCTAAAGTAAGGTGAAATACCATTATCGAATAAGTAATTTACACCACCGCGCCAGGTGAACTGATGATCATTGCGCTCAATATAACCTTCAGTCGGCGTATAAGAGTTTTCACGAACAGTGGTCGCTTGCTTAGACCAATCGTAGCGTCCCCCCAGAGTGAATACCCATTTATTCCATTCCGCCTGATCCTGAACATAAATACCTGTTTGTTTGCTTTCATTCATCTGGTATGGCTCTGCGCTACCAAATGCAAAGTATTCAGGGTGATATTTGTTATAAAGATCGATGGATGGTGCGGATCCAAAGCTGGCATTGATATCATTACGCATCCGCATGAAGTCTACCCCTGTCAGCAAAGTATGCTCGACGTCACCTGTAGCAAACTTACTTTCAAGTTGGGTATCAACGCTAAAGTTTTGTAGACGCTCATTATCCACCACTGTCCCGCGGTTTAGGGTATGACCATCACCAGCAATCCCTGTGCCATAAACACTTTTCTGTGAGGTTTTCATTTCACTGAAACGCAGATTCTGACGCACGGTGAAGGTGTCATTAAAACCATGTTCAAAACTATATCCCACCATTTTCTGGTTACGGGAGTATGTATTATTCGATGCACCTTCATTGAAGTCAGTCGGTAGACGCTTACCATTAGGCAATGGCTCAACGGTCCCCTCTTTCGGCAACCAACCGTAATAACCCGTTTCTGGTTCATTCTGGAAATAGGACAGGAAAGTAAAATTGGTTTTGTCGTCTGGACGCCATGAGAATGATGGAGCAATGGTATAACGCTGAGATTCAGAGTTTTTCTGCTGTTCGTTTGTTGAGCGAGCGAGGCCCGTCAAACGGTAAGAGAACTCACCGTTATCATCCAGTGCATCACTGAAATCGAATCCGGTCTGAAACAGATTATCCGTCCCCATTTTAAACTGAATTTCTTTCAGGGGTTCAGTGGTCGGACGCTTACTCACCATAGAAATAATCCCACCAGGATTACTTTTTCCATAGAGAACAGACGTCGGCCCACGCATCAGTTCAACCCTCTCGAGCATGTAAGGATCAATCACAGCATCGTTATAAAAGTTGCCCTGAAGTTTTAGTCCATCAAGGTAATTATTTTGATTCAGACCAACAGATGAGAAACCACGAATGATAACAAAATCATATGTATTAGAAGCACCACGACTGCTAACCGTAACGCCAGGTGTATAACCTAATGCTTCTTTTACAGACTGAAATTGATGCATCTGCATCTCTTCATTTGTCACAACCGAAATAGACTGCGGCGTTTTTTCAATTGGTGTATCCGTTTTAGTCGCAGTAGCAGAGTGCTTCGCCGCAATAGTTGCAGCAGGCCCCCATGGGCTTTCTTGCGGCGCAGGTGCAGCGGTAACGGTGATAGTGTCTTCTTTCGGTTCAACCGCTGCCTGTGCATAAACAGACATGCCGCTAACCGCTGTGGCTACTACAACTGCGATTTTACGCAGTGAGTGTTTTGGCTGAGCAGTTTTGGAACGCGCCATTGGTATATCTCTGATGTAAAGTGAATGATAACGTAAACGAGAATGATTATTATAAAGATAAGATAATATTCGAAACGCTGGCGGGTTCGCAAGCGGTACGCAATCTGAGCGTTCCTGAAGGGTTAATAAACAACCAGATGAAAAGAAAGGGTTAATATCTTAGATGGGATGTTATTTTACCGGATGGCAACTCGCCATCCGGTATTTCACGCTTAGATGTTAATTACTACCAAACATATCCTTGATCCAACCGGCTACACCGTCGCTGTCTTTCTGCTCTTGCTGAGCAGGTTGCTGTTGCGGCTGAGAAGACTGATCAAACGGATTGCCTGACGGCTGCTGCTGCATCTCGCTCTGCTGGCACAGCGATTGCGGATCGCTGGTCCAGACCGGCAAGACACGCATGCCACCGCTGCAAACAAAGTTGCCGTCGTAGTCCACGCCCATATCTGCAATATCTTCTGGCGGAACAAGATTCAGCGGCGTTGGCGTCTGGTTAGCCAGATAACGCTGATAAATCGACATTGCCCCGCTGGCTCCATACAGTTTGGTCGGCTGGTTGTTATCACGGCCTACCCAGGTGATGGTCACCGTGCTGCCGTCAATGCCTGCAAACCAAGTATCTACGTTATTGTTGGTAGTCCCTGTTTTCCCTGCCAGATGCAGGTTCGGGTATTTCGCCCCAAGCTGACGACCCGTACCACGTTGTACCACCTGCTGCATGGTCCATAGTGTCAGATACGCCGCCTGCGCCGGAACAGCGCGTTCTGCCTGCGGGAAGCTCTGATACAGCACCTTGCCATCTTCCGCGATTACCGAACGCAGTGCAGAAAGCGGTGCACGGTTACCACCGCTGGCGATGGTCTGGAACGCCTGCGCCACTTCGATTGGCGTTAAGTTCAACGCCCCCAGCAGCATCGCCGGAACCGGATGCAGCTGATCTTTCGGTACGCCCAGTTTGATCCAGGTATCCGTAACTGCAGGCAGCCCCAGCGCCATCCCCAGATTTACCGTCGGCACGTTCATCGAACGGGTCAACGCATCCACCAGCATCACTCTGCCGCTTTCGCTATAACGACGGTCATCGTTCTGCGGTGACCAGACCTGGCCATTCGGCTGACGCAGCGCGATTGGCGCATCGGCAATCCACGTGTTCAGGCGATAGATTTTCGGCTGGCTTAAAGCCGTCAGATAAGTCGCTGGTTTTGCAAGGGAACCAATCGAACGACGCGCCTGCATCGCACGGTTGTAGCCCGCAAACTGCGGCTCAGAACCTCCCACCATCGCACGAACTTCACCACTAAAGCGGTCGACGATCACAATCGCAGTTTCAAGATCGCTCAACTTACGCTGTTTCTTCAGTGCCGGAATGCCTTCCACGGCGGCTTTTTCTGCCGCGTCCTGGGCCACCGAGTCAAAGGTAGTGAAGATCTTCACGCCGGAGAGATCTTTTACCTTATCGCCCAGTTTTGCCTGCAGCTCCTGACGCACCAGTTGCATAAAGGCTGGCTGAGGAGAGATCACCCCACCGCGCGGCTGAACCCCCAGCGGACGGGCACTCAACATGTCATAGAGTTCTTGATCAATAATCTGTTGCTGTTGCAGCAGACGCAGCACCAGATTACGTCGCTCCAGCGCCAGTTTCGGGTTACGCCACGGGTTGTAGATGGACGCCCCTTTCACCATACCGACTAACAGCGCCTGCTGGTCGAGGCTTAGCTCTTCTACCGGGCGACCAAAGTAATACAAGCTTGCCAGCGGGAAGCCGCGGATTTCGTTGTCGCCGCTCTGACCGAGATACACCTCGTTCATATACAGCTCAAGAATACGGTCTTTGCTGTAACGCGCGTCCATGATCAGCGCCATGTAGGCTTCGTTCGCTTTACGCCAGTAAGAGCGCTCGCTGGAGAGGAACAGGTTTTTCACCAGCTGTTGCGTCAGCGTACTCGCACCCTGCACCGTGCGACCTGCGGTCAGGTTTGCCAGCACCGCACGCCCAATTGAGTAGAGGCTGATCCCATCATGCTCGTAGAAATGGCGGTCTTCTGTCGCCAGCAAAGTATCCACCAGCAAATCAGGGAAACCACTGCGCGGCACAAACAGACGTTGCTCACCGTTTGGCGAGGAGATCATGGTGATCAGACGCGGATCAAGACGGAAAAAGCCGAACTGACGGTTGTTCTCCATATTGACGATGGTCGCCAGATGATCACCATCAAAGGTCAGACGCGCACGCACCTGCCCTTCTTTACTGTCCGGGAAATCAAACGGACGGCGGATCATCTCAATGCTGTTGGCCTGCACGGTAAATTCGCCAGGACGGGTCATTTTCGACACCTGACGATACTGAGTCGCCTCCAGCAGCTTCACCATCTCGTTCTTGCTGATGGTCATATCTGGCTCAAGATTGACCATTCGGCCATAAACTGCCGCAGGCAGTTGCCAGACCTTGCCATCAATACGGCTACGAATTTTTTGATCGAGATAAACGCCGTAAATGGCGATCAGCACGGCAAAAACGATAGCCAGTTTTAGCAGTAGCCATAGCCAGCCGCGTTTGCCACGAGGCTTACGCCCTTTGCCTTTGCCCTTACCTTTGCGCGGCATCGGTTCTTCATCCTCATAGTCATCATAATCGTCGTAATCATCGTCATCTTCGTAACGACGACGGCTTACCTTTTGTTTGACCGGACGCGTCGGTTTCCCTTTGCGTCCAATTGGCTCGCGGTCATTCCCGGCCATGCTTTTTCTCCGCAATATTCAGGCGCAAAAGCCCGATTTTCTGTTCTTCTGTTACAAGACAGAAGAAGATATCTCTCAAAATTTGTGTTCGATCGGTCCCTCTCCCTTGAGGGAGAGGGTTAGGGTGAGGGTGAACGTGCGCGCTGAT